>NZ_LKDV01000007.1:0-146622 GCF_001401875.1 Pseudoalteromonas sp. P1-13-1a
GCGTCAAGCAGTACTTTGTAGCGTGGGTTGAGTATCATGAAACCCACGGGTAAAAGAACGCGACGACCACCTCAGTGCCCAGTGAATCCTATTAAAAAACATTAAGAGTACTTTGCTATGTGTCTCTTCATCGCTGTGGGCACCAGGACATTGCCATGCTCCCAATATAAGAAAAGAAATATTCAGCATGTTCTTCTCTAAAGCGTAGCGTCTCCTAAGCGCAGCGCCTCTTTGTGAACCGTGTTTTGGTTATCCAACACATTAAGCGATGATAGGCAGCATCTGTTAGTGACTCTCCACTGCTATCGGCACCACGACATCGCCAGGCTCCAGATACGAGAAAGCCGCTTCAGAAATGAAGCGGCTTTTTTGCGTCTCCAGAAAAGTGCAATATATGCCTTTACACATTACCCACCTGTCTCTGTAGCGTGGGTTGGGTATCACGAAACCCGCGAAAAAAACCACTACAGAACTCGAACTCTTGGTAATAAAGCCTTCAATTTTAGTTTCAATGCTGTTTAGCACGCTAAATCTACTATTGAAAAGTGCTCTTTTATCCCAAGCTATAGTTATAGAAGATCTACACACTTATTTATGGCGAGTTTCTATGTTAAATAAACAAAGGCATATTTACACGAAAGAGCAGGTTCGCTCCTATGAGGGAGAGGCGGCTAAGCAATGTGGAATAGATTTATTTACTTTAATGCAGCGAGCGGGGGAGTCCGTATACAAGCAGTGGCAGTCTTTTAACGCTAAGCTCACTTTAATTATTGCAGGTAATGGCAATAATGCGGGTGATGCTTACATAGCCGCGCGTTTAATTAAGGACTCGGGTGCAGAGGTTAAAGTTTGCGCTATAGATCCTGCAAAAACACTCAGTGGTGACGCTGCTAAAGCAAAGCAGCTATGGCTTGATAATGGTGGCATAGTTAACGAGTTTACTAAGAGTGACTTAGATTGCTGCGACTGTGTAATAGATGGATTACTGGGTACTGGCCTTAATTCACCTGTTCGTGAAAAATATTGTGAGATTATTACTGCCATCAACCAAAGCGAAAAGCCTGTTTTAAGTATCGATGTTCCCTCAGGGATTGATGCAAATACAGGTGAAGTATTAGGCGCAGCTATTCAAGCTACAAAAACGCTTACTTTTATTGCGATTAAACAAGGCCTTTCTACAGGGACAGGTAAACAACATGCCGGTGAGTTGATTCTCGATGAATTAGCAATTGAAGATACTTTTAGTCAGCTCGCTTCACCTTGTGCTCATTTAATAAATATAGACAGCTTTAATCGCTTGGGCTCTCGGGCTTTAAATAGCCATAAGGGCAATCATGGCAAGTTATTATGCGTAGGGGGCAACCAAGGTACTGCGGGAGCAATCAGACTAAGCAGTGAAGCTGCGCTTCGAGCAGGAGCGGGGATGGTGAAGGTGTATACGCACCAAAGCTCTATTATGCCAATAAGTATCGGTAGGCCAGAATTAATGGTCATGAGTGAAAACCTTGAGCAGGCTTTAGAGTGGGCAACTTGTGTTGTACTTGGTCCTGGACTTGGGCAGGATGAATGGGCTAAAAAAACGTTTTGCACAGTAATGCACTATTGCCAAGAGCACAATATGCCGCTTGTACTTGATGCTGATGCACTTAATTTATTAGCTGAAAATGCAAGTGCTTATACATTGGCTCAATGTGTTCTTACTCCGCATCCTGGTGAGGCGGCTAGGCTCATTAGCAAAAATACCTCTGAAATAGAGTCAAATAGGTTTGATAGCGTGCGATTATGCGCAAAACGGTATAACGCTACTTGCATATTAAAAGGTGCTGGATCTTTAATTGATAATGGTAAAAGCACTTGGGTGTGTGAAAATGGCAATGCAGCACTTGCCGTGGGAGGGAGTGGCGACGTACTGACAGGTATTATCGGTGCATTGCTTGCTCAAGGTCTTAGTATCGACGAAGCAGCACGATACGGGGTAACTCTCCATGCTCGAGCTGGTGAGGTTGCGGCTGAAGAGCAAGGGCAGCGCGGCATGCTACCCTCGGATTTATTTCAAATAGTCAGGTCGTTAATCAACTAAGTATTTAGCTCTGTTGAATAAGATCCCATTTGTTACCATAAAGATCTTCAAACACGGCCACCGTACCGTAAGGCTCATTACGAGGCTGCTCATGAAATACTACGCCATTTTCTAGCATGCTTTCGTAATCGCGCCAAAAGTTGTCAGTATTTAAAAATAGCCATACGCGGCCACCTGCTTGATTGCCAACAGCGTTAAACTGCTCTGGCTCTGTGGCTTGTGCAAGTAATATGTGTGTGCCGTTTGAGTTGGGTGGGGTTATTAACACCCAGCGTTTACCATCACCTAAATCCGTATCTTCCACTAATTCAAAGCTTAACTTTTTTGTATAAAATGCGATTGCTTCGTCATAGTCTTTTACAACAAGAGCAATACTACCTATATGTTGCTTTGGCATAACTTAAAAACCTAAAGTTGTTTTATGTCGGTGTATTTTCACATATCAATACAGGGTTGAATAGTTTAGGTAAATGTTTATTAAAGCTTATTTTAAGAGGAGATATACGTTATACATTGGCTTTGCATATAGGGCTAGCAATATAAGGCTTCACTCGATTTTAAACCTTAGAGCATGCTTAAAGCATCCTTAAAAAGTGTTTTAATTTACGCAGCTAAACTGGTTTACTCATCTTCATTAGTAGGGTCGTCACCTGAGTCCTCTTTGCGTTTACGCTGCTCTTGCTTGGCCTTTTGAACATTCTCATAAGTAGGGGGTGGAATAGGCATAAGTGAAATTAGTGGAAAAAGCGCTAAAAATAAATACGCTCCTTTAGACATGCTCTTGCCCCATATAACGGGCTTAAGCATAATCCAGGCAATAAATACCACTAACCCTGAGATAAGTAGTACCAAAACAAAGAAGGTGATTATTTAATTATTATTAAGCAAATCCTTTTACCTTTAATCCAATAACTCATGGTATAGATGTGGAGGTAAATTAAGCAATAACAATAGGCTTGTACTAAAAAACAAAAACCCAGCCGAAGCTGGGTTTCTATATAAGCAAGGTGCCTAAAGGAGGATGATTACATCATGCCGCCCATACCACCCATTCCGCCCATGCCACCCATATCAGGGGCAGCTGCAGCTTCTTCTTTAGGGATTTCAGCAACCATTGCTTCGGTAGTGATCATTAGACCCGCAATCGAACCTGCAAATTGTAGTGCAGAGCGCGTTACTTTCGTTGGATCTAGGATACCCATTTCAAGCATATCGTTATATTCGCCAGAGGCTGCGTTGTAACCGTAGTTACCTTCACCACCTTTAACAGCGTTTATTACTACTGACGCTTCGTCGCCTGCATTTGTTACGATTTGACGAAGTGGTGCTTCCATTGCACGAAGTGCAACTTTAATACCGTGGTTTTGGTCTTCATTGTCGCCAAGTAGCTCAACTAGCTTGCTAGCAGCACGTACTAGAGCAACACCACCACCAGGTACTACGCCTTCTTCAACCGCTGCACGAGTTGCATGTAATGCATCTTCAACACGGTCTTTTTTCTCTTTCATTTCAATTTCAGTCGCTGCGCCTACTTTAATTACTGCAACACCGCCGGCAAGTTTAGCCATACGCTCTTGTAGTTTTTCTTTATCGTAGTCAGATGTTGCTTCTTCAATTTGCGCTTTGATTTGTGCAACACGGCCGTTAATGCCATCTTCTTCACCTGCGCCATCAATGATAGTTGTATCATCTTTGGTGATAACTACGCGCTTAGCAGTACCTAGGTCTTCGATAGTTGCTTTTTCAAGCTCTAAACCAATTTCTTCAGAGATAACAGTACCGCCAGTTAGTACGGCAATATCTTGTAGCATAGCTTTACGACGGTCGCCAAAACCAGGCGCTTTAACTGCTGATACTTTAACAATACCGCGCATGTTGTTAACTACAAGTGTTGCAAGTGCTTCGCCTTCTAGGTCTTCAGCAATGATTAGTAGTGGCTTGCTTGCTTTAGCAACGGCTTCTAATGTAGGTAGTAGCTCACGGATGTTAGATACTTTTTTATCTACAAGTAGAATGAATGGGTTATCTAATTCAACTGCGCCTTTTTCAGCGTTGTTGATAAAGTACGGAGATAGGTAACCACGGTCAAACTGCATGCCTTCTACAACATCTAGTTCGTTCTCTAATGATTGACCTTCTTCAACAGTAATAACACCTGTGTTACGGCCTACTTTTTCCATTGCGTTAGCAATGATTTCGCCAATTTCTTTGTCAGAGTTAGCTGAAATAGTACCTACTTGTGCAATTGCTTTAGTATCAGCACATGGTACAGATAGCGCTTTAAGCTCTTCTACTGCAGCGATAATTGCTTTATCAATACCGCGTTTAAGATCCATTGGGTTCATACCCGCTGCAACCGCTTTAAGCCCTTCGTTTACAATAGATTGTGCAAGTACAGTTGCGGTAGTGGTACCGTCACCCGCTGCATCATTTGCTTTAGATGCAACTTCTTTCACCATTTGTGCACCCATGTTTTCAAACTTGTCTTCAAGTTCGATTTCTTTTGCTACAGATACACCATCTTTGGTGATCACTGGAGAGCCAAATGATTTATCTAGTACTACGTTACGGCCTTTAGGACCTAAGGTCACTTTTACTGCGTTTGCTAGGATGTTTACGCCTGTTAGCATTTTAGCGCGTGCGTCACCTGCAAAAAGTACTTCTTTTGCTGCCATCTTTAATTTCCTCTAAATTCTTAAATGTTTGTTAAACGAAAAGTAGGGTTAGCCTACAATGCCTAAAATGTTGTCTTCACGCATGATCAGGTACTCTTGACCTTCGATCTTTTCAGTTTTTTCAACATATGAGCCAAATAACACAGTGTCACCGGCTTTTACTTCTAAAGCTCTAACGTCACCGTTATCTAGAACGCGACCATTGCCAACAGCAATAACTTCTCCGCGAGTTGATTTTTCAGCTGCAGAGCCAGTTAATACAATACCGCCAGCAGACTTGGTTTCTTCTTCTAGACGCTTAACGATTACGCGATCTTGTAAAGGACGAATGTTCATTTTTTTAGTTCTCCTAACAGTTTCTGAACAGTACAGAAAAAAGCTTTTCTAATTTGCATTCATTAATGGGGGTAGAGTGTAAAATTCCAAGAGAAAAATCGATAAATTTTTAATCTTTTCTCTCATATTCGCCATCAATGGTCGTTGGTTTATTTACATGCTGTTGTTCTTGCTGCGAGTGTGGGTGTTGTGTAAAGGCTGAAGTGCCTTGTTGTGCACCTGTGCTCATACGCACCGTTGCCTGACTTGCAAGGCCTGCAGCCAGTTTATTGCGTATTGAAGGGGTTAATAATAATAGGCCGAATACATCGGTCATAATGCCTGGGGTTAGTAATAAAACACCCGCAATGATCACGCAAATACCGGTAAATAATTCTTTAGCTGGCATTTGCCCTTGGGCCATTTGGCTTTGTGCATTTTGTAATGCACCCATACCTTGTTGTTTAACCATTCTGGCGCCCAAAATAGCCGTAATAATCACTAGGGCTATAGTCGCAAACCCACCAATTACATCGCTAACCTGTATTAGTAGCGCAATTTCGATGATAGGAATGATAATAAACAACACAAATAAAAATCTAAACATAGGGCTCTCTAAATAATGGCACTCAAAAGAGTGAATGAAATATAAGTGAGGGTGAAAGGGTCTATTTTCAAGGTTGAGCTTAAAGTGATTAATAATTGCTTAATATCTACAATTATTCATCGCCTACACATTACATTAGCTATCAGATACTATTGCATTAGTTCCCTATAAATTAGTAAAGGTTAATTATGACTACGCAATTTAAATTGATATTTACCACGTGCAAAGATGAGGCTGAAGCGCGCACTTTAGCAAAAGCACTTGTAGCGCAAAAATTAGCGGCGTGTGTAAATATTTTACCAAATATGACCTCAGTTTATATGTGGGAAGGCGATGTGGCTGAAGAGATAGAAGCAAAACTACTGATTAAAACAAAATCAGAAAAAATGAATGATGTTTTTGAAACCATTAAAGGTTTACATAGTTACGAAGTACCCGAAATTCAGGTGGTTGATGTGGCCACCGGTAATTTGGCTTATTTTCATTGGATGGATGAGGTATTAAATTAATGCGGTTTTTCTTTTTATTATTGGTTAGCTTGCTGGCGCTTCCGGTAAAGGCAAACACCAATAATGTGCTAGGTGATTTACTTGCCCCGCCACAGCAAACCTTTTTACCCGTAGACCAAGCGTTTGTATTTGATTTTGATCAGCAAGGTAGCACTTTATTTGTGGGGTGGGATATAGCCCCTGACTATTACCTTTATAAAAAGAAAATAGAAATTATCGCCAAAGGTGCCAACATAAAGGTAGGCGACGCCGGTACTGGCGAAATAATTGAAGACGAGTTTTTTGGCAAAACCGAAGTTTTTTTCAATAGTGTAAGTGTTATAAGTAAGCTCAGTAATGTTACAGAGGGTGCTGTTGTAAAGGTGCGTTATCAGGGCTGTGCCAAAGCAGGGCTGTGTTACCCGCCAGAGGTGATTAGCATTCCTTTAAGCGTTATTGCCTCAGAACAAGCGCAAGGTAACAAGCCGTCTGCTAATACCGGTGATACATTAAGCGCATTAACCCCTTCTGTAGACTCATCACGTAACCAAAATAACACACCCACTCAAGAATTAGGCTTTACAGAGCGATTAGCAAGTCAAAGTTTAATAACCAATTTACTTATATTTTTTGCTGTTGGGGTGGGGCTTGCGTTTACACCGTGTGTGTTCCCTATGTTTCCTATTTTATCGAGCTTAATTGCGGGACAGCAAAATCTATCTACTAAAAAAGCGTTTGCGCTGTCGTTTGTATATATACAAGGTATGGCGCTTACTTATGCTGCATTAGGGTTAGTAGTGGCGGCTTTAGGCGGGCAAGTGCAGGGGTACTTACAACACCCTTATGTACTTATTAGTTTTAGTTTACTGTTTGTATTGCTCGCAATGTCGATGTTTGGCTGGTACGAAATCAAGTTACCCAGCGCCATGATGAGCAAGCTAACGCAAGTTAGTAATAACCAAAAAGGCGGCAATTACCTTGGTGTGTTTTTAATGGGGGTATTGTCGGGGTTAATTGCATCACCTTGTACCACAGCACCGTTATCAGCTGCGCTGTTATTTGTAGCCCAAAGTGGTGATTACCTTGTCGGTGGTTTAACCCTGTACGTATTAAGTTTAGGAATGGGCCTACCGCTTTTATTACTTGGTACGTCTGGAGGAAAGTTGCTTCCTAAAGCGGGCGGTTGGATGGAGCAAGTTAAAACATTATTTGGCTTTATTATGCTTGTAGTGCCGCTTATTTTATTAGAGCGCATAATTAGTGCGGACATTATTTTACTTTTGGCGGGTATTTTAGCTCTGGCAACGGCCGTTTACTTACACTATTGGCAAAGTGCACAGCCACAAAGCAAACTTAAAACCACGCTTTGGTTTAGTGCTACATTTTTAGTAGTTACCGGTTTTACGTTAGCTAAAAATGTTATTTGGCCAGTGCAACAGATTGAGCAGGTTAGTCAGCAAAGTAATGAGTTTAAACAAGTGGCTAATTTAACCGAGTTAAAAAAGGCCGTTGCTGAGGCAAATCAGCAAGGTAAACTGGTGATGGTTGATTTATACGCCGATTGGTGTGTGGCATGTAAAGAGTTTGAGCATTACACATTCCCTGATCCTAACGTGCAGAGTGAGTTTAGTTACTATCAGTTAATTCAAATCGATTTAACACAAAGTGATGACACCACCATTGAGCTAATGGAAGAGTTTACTGTGTTTGGTTTACCCAGTATTTTGTTTTTTAACACACAAGGGCAGGAGCTAAGTTCAAAGCGCGTTACAGGATTTTTAAACGCCGATGATTTTGCCACCCACCTAGCTGCAGTGCGCGCCAGCGCACAATAATAGTGCAATTTAGCCGCTTGGGCTTACCAAGTGGCTTGCCTCCAATTACGTCATATTTATTACACCTCCAGAGATTAGACCAGTATTTTGCTGCTATTTACATCGAACTGACTATAATAGTTGGCTAACGTGAGAATTTGTTGCAATTTTTGTTTTTTATACTTACTTTAGTGTACAAAATTAGCTCGCAACGGCTTTACTCATTACTTAGAGGATATATCGCGTATTATGGCTGCAAAATTTAAACTTTTAGTTATAAATGGTCCAAATTTAAACATGCTAGGAAAGCGTGAGCCAGAAAAATACGGTTTGCACACTCTTGGTGAAATTATGAGCGAACTAACGACTGCCGCAGAGGGTCTAGATGTTCAGCTTACGCATTTTCAAAGTAATAGTGAGCAAGCCCTTATTGAAAGAATACACGATGCTTGGCAGGCAGTTGATTACATAATTATTAATCCTGCTGCATTTACGCACACTAGCGTCGCTTTACGTGATGCATTGTTAAGCGTTGATATTCCTTTTTTTGAGGTGCACTTAAGTAATGTGCATGCACGTGAAGCATTTCGTCATCATTCGTATTTTTCTGATGTGGCGCAAGGTGTGGTATGTGGATTAGGTGCAATGGGTTACCACGCAGCATTGAATGCTGCCGTGAGCCGGTTGCAAAACTCGAATTAATTTAAACTAACAAACTTATAGGCGGGTCGTTCATGGATATTCGCAAGATCAAAAAGCTAATCGAATTAGTAGAAGAATCAGGCATTGCTGAGCTAGAAATCACTGAAGGTGAAGAGTCAGTACGTATTAACCGTAACAACATGAGCGCAGGTCCTGCTTACGCTCAGTACGCACCACAGCAATTTGCTGCTCCAGCGCCTGCTGCACCAACACAAGCTCCAGCTGCGCCAGCCGTTGAAGCCGATGCTACACCTGCAGCGCCTGCAGGCCATCAAGTTAAATCACCTATGGTTGGTTCATTTTACTCAGCGGCTTCGCCAGAAGCGCCAGCATACGTAGAAGTAGGTTCTCAGGTAAAAGTAGGTGATACATTATGTATCGTTGAAGCAATGAAAATGATGAACCAAATTGAGTCAGATAAAGCCGGTACAGTGACAGCTATTTTAGTTGAAAATGGCGAACCAGTAGAATTTGATCAACCTCTATTCATCATTGAATAATTTAGTAACCTAAAGGCCAACTCTTATGTTAGATAAAGTAGTCATTGCAAACCGAGGTGAAATAGCACTTCGCGTATTGCGCGCCTGCAAAGAGCTTGGGATCAAAACGGTTGCTGTGCATTCAACGGCGGATCGCGATCTTAAGCACGTATTACTTGCAGATGAAACCATTTGTATCGGTAGACCTCCAGCCTCTGAAAGTTACTTAGATATCCCGCGTATTATTGCGGCTGCTGAAGTAACAGACGCTGTAGCTATTCACCCAGGATATGGTTTTCTTTCAGAAAATGCAGATTTTGCAGACCAAGTTGAGCAAAGTGGTTTTGTATTTATTGGTCCAAAAGGCGACACTATTCGTCTTATGGGCGATAAAGTATCGGCAATTAATGCAATGCGCAAAGCTGGTGTACCTTGTGTACCTGGTTCTGATGGTCCAGTATCGGATGACAAAGAACGCAACATGCAAATTGCTAAGCGCATTGGTTACCCGGTAATTATTAAAGCCGCTGGTGGCGGTGGTGGCCGTGGAATGCGTGTAGTACGTAGCGAAGCTGAGTTGATTGATTCAATCGCGCTTACTCAACAAGAAGCAAAACAGTTCTTTGGTAATAGCATGGTTTACATGGAAAAATTCCTTGAAAACCCTCGCCATATTGAAATTCAGGTACTTGCAGATGGACAAGGTAATGCTGTCCATTTAGGTGAGCGTGACTGTTCTATGCAACGTCGCCACCAAAAAGTAGTTGAAGAAGCGCCTGCGCCAGGTATAACGGCAGAAGTGCGTAAATTTATTGGTGAGCGCTGTACACGTGCATGTATCGAAATTGGTTACCGTGGTGCGGGTACGTTTGAGTTTTTATACGAAAACGGCGAATTTTACTTCATTGAAATGAACACGCGTATTCAAGTTGAGCACCCAGTGACAGAAATGGTAAGCGGTGTTGACTTAATAAAAGAGCAGCTAAAAATTGCTGCAGGGCAACCGCTGTCTTTCACGCAAGATGACGTAGTTATTCGCGGGCATGCAATTGAGTGTCGTATTAACGCAGAAGATCCTGAAACGTTTATCCCGTCGCCTGGTAAAATTACGCGTTTTCACCCTGCAGGTGGCTTAGGCATTCGTTGGGATAGCCATATTTATGCTGACTATACAGTGCCTCCACATTACGATTCGATGGTTGGTAAACTTATTACTTACGGTGAAAACCGTGATGTAGCAATTGCCCGTGCTCGTAATGCGTTGAACGAATTGGTTATCGATGGCATTAAGACAAATACGCCATTACATAAGAAAATTCTTGCAGACGAAAACTTCCAAAGTGGTGGTACAAATATTCACTACCTTGAGAAAAAACTAGGGCTATAAAGCCACAGTTAATTAAAACCGGCTTAGGCCGGTTTTTTTATGCCTAAAACGCCAATTTATCGCCTTCAAGAAATATTCTGGTATGATTAGCAAAGATGCGCTTTTAGTAAATTTTTGAGGTAACCATGACGCGTAGTTTTAAAGCTCACCTACATAATGAAACTGCCACAGTAGCTATGGGTAACAAACTGGCTGCTATTATAGAGCAAGGTGCAGTGATCTATTTGCACGGTGATTTAGGTGCAGGTAAAACAACATTTACGCGTGGTGTAGTTCAAGGCTTTGGACACTCAGGTAAGGTTAAAAGCCCAACTTACACGCTGGTAGAGCCATACGAACTGGTACGTGCAAATGTGTATCACTTTGACTTGTACCGGTTAGGCGATCCTGAAGAACTTGAATACATGGGTATAAGAGATTACTTTTCTGAGCAGGCTATTTGTGTTGTAGAGTGGCCAGAAAAAGGCGGCGACTTTATACCCGTTCCCGATTTAGATATTACCTTAAGTTATGTTGGTGATGAGCGTAAAATTGCAATAAACAGTGCTAGTGAGCGTGGAGTAGCGATTGTTGAAAAACTCAATAGCCTAAACCTTGGTGAATAAATTAATAGTGGATCAATGTATTCACTTTCATAACAATAAATAGTTAAGGCAATGGTAGTTAAAATGAATCGAGGTGTAGTTAAACTTTTTATTTGTTTCATAGCTTTCGCTATGAGCCTGCCGCTGTGGGCACAAAATACAATTAATAGTGTACGGGTATGGCCCTCACCAGATAGCACTCGGGTGGTATTTGATTTAGATGACAAGCCCGATTTCAGCTACTTTATGCTTAAAAACCCAAGCCGTTTAGTGGTAGACCTTGTAAACACCAAAGGGTTAAAAGTATTACCGAATATTCCTTCTAAGCATAAAATTGTTAGCAAATTACGTTACTCTAAGCCTAAAAATAAGCAAAGCGTACGTTTTGTTTTTGAGCTAACTGCGCCTATTAAGCCGGTTATTTTCGCGCTGGCACCTACTGGCCCGTACAAAAACAGGCTAGTTGTGGATTTATATAATAAAAGTGAACCCGCAGTAAGCACTACACCTGCCCAAAAAGCAGCTAAAAAGCGCCAGTTAAGCCAAGAGCGTGATATTGTTATTGCAATTGATGCGGGCCACGGTGGAGAAGATCCAGGGTCTATTGGTCCCTCAGGCACGTATGAAAAAACCATTACGTTGCAAATAGCTAAACGTTTAGAGCGTATGATTGACGGCGAACGTGGCATGATTTCGCGCATGGTAAGAAGTGGCGATTACTTTGTTAAGCTTAATACCCGCACCAGCCGAGCACGCCAGAAAAAAGCCGACTTTTTAGTGTCAATTCATGCCGATGCCTTTACCAGCCCAGGGCCTAACGGTGCTTCGGTGTGGGTTTTATCACTGGGTCGCGCTAATTCTGAGATTGGTAAATGGATAGAAGATAAAGAAAAACACTCAGAGCTTTTAGGTGGTGCAGCCGATGTAATTAAAGATGCCGCTAACGAAAAATACCTTGCGCAGGCCCTGCTTGATATGTCGATGGACCACTCAATGAAAACAGGGCTTAGTGTGGCCGAAGAAGTGGTCAAAGAGCTAAAAAAAGTAGCCAAATTACATAAAAAAGATCCACAACATGCAAGTCTTGCTGTATTAAAGTCGCCAGATATTCCATCTATTTTGGTAGAAACAGGGTTTATTTCTAACCCCCGTGAAGAGCGTATGTTAAAAAGCGCTAACCACCAAGAACGCTTAGCAAAAGCCATGTTTACGTCTATAAAAAATTATTACTTAAAAAACCCACCTGATGATTCGTTATTTGCAAAGCTTAAATCGCAGTATCCAACAAAGCATAAAGTTCGCCCAGGTGAATCGCTAAGCTTATTAGCGAGTCGCTATGGCGTATCGGTAGCCAAATTAAAACAAGTTAATCAACTACGCTCAAACACCTTGTTCATAGGTCAAGAGCTGGACATACCGCAGAGTTGATGCTTATTAAACCTGTACACGTATTAGGGGCCTTATGAGTATTGAAATATTACCAGCACGACTCGCTAACCAAATAGCGGCAGGTGAAGTGGTTGAACGCCCAGCTTCAGTGGTTAAAGAACTGGTCGAAAATAGCTTAGATGCGGGCGCTACGCGTGTGCAAATAGATATAGAGCGTGGTGGTCACAAGCTTATTCGTATTCGTGATAATGGCTCAGGTATTGGTAAAGATGAGTTAACGCTAGCGCTTTCACGCCATGCAACAAGTAAACTTAAATCGCTTGATGATTTAGAAAACATTTGCTCTTTAGGTTTTAGAGGTGAAGCGCTTGCCTCTATTAGTTCGGTATCGCGTTTAACGCTTTGCTCAAAGCCCAAAGCACAAGATGCCGCATGGCAAGCGTTTGCACAGGGCCGCGATATGGATGTGCAAGTAAAGCCCGTAGCTCACCCAGATGGCACAACAATAGAAGTTAAAGATTTATTTTTTAACACCCCAGCAAGGCGTAAGTTTTTACGCACCGAAAAAACCGAATTTAGCCATATAGATGAGCTGATAAAACGTATTGCACTGAGTCGTTTTGATGTGTCGATTACACTGACGCATAACCAAAAGGTGGTTAGGCAGTATCGTGCTAAAACCGATCCTGATCAAGCTATTACTCGGGTTGCGCAAGTTGCAGGTAAAGCGTTTGCCGAGCAAGGATTACATATTCAATCTGGTGAAAGTGGTTTACAGCTGCATGGTTGGGTATTACCGGTGGGGTCAGCAAATACCACGCAATATACCTATGTAAATAACCGCATGATGCGCGATAAGCTAATTTTACACGCTATTCGTCAGGCGTTTGAAGAAGTAAGTGGCGCGCAAGAGCTTCCTGGTTTTGTTATTTATATTGATATTGACCCACGACAGGTAGATGTAAATGTTCATCCCGCTAAGCACGAGGTGCGTTTTCATCAAGGCCGGTTAGTGCACGATTTTATATTGCAGGCGATTAAGCAAGTAGTTGTGCCTTTACAAGGTGAATTCGCAACTAATCAAGCGCCCACAGACGATTACCAATCCTCAGCGTTTATTGAGCAGCCAAGTCATGTAGCTAATAATCAGACAGTTCAGCAAGGGTATGATTACCCCAAGTCACCGTTGCAGCCAATAGATTCACAAAGTAGTGGTTTTTCTAGTCGTCCTTCCTCTAATCTTATGGGCTCAGGCGGAGCCAGTGCAGGGAGGGCTTCTCAGTCTAAACAAAGTGCTTCAAGTTATCACGATGTCAATGCATTTTATCAAGGGGTAAGTGAACAACAAGCAGCACATTTTGATCATAGTATACCCTCGCAGCTGATAACTGATGAGAGCGCTACACACAGATTTAAAAGTGTGCAGGTATTAAATGTAAATAAAGGTGTGTGTGTATTTACTCAACAGCGACAATTATTTTGCGCGCACTATAAGCATGCACTTGTAGATTATTGGCATGGCCAAATAAAAGAGCTGGGTAATTTAGAGGGCAAAGCCTTGTTATTACCAGTAAGGGTTAACCTTGAAAAAGCTGACTGCGAACTAATCGCTCAGCAACAGTCGTGGTTTACCTTATTGGGCTTTGAGTTAGTTATTGAAAAACAGTTTGTGATGGTTAAAAAGCTACCGACTTGTTTATATTTACTCGATGTTTCTGCTGCAATTGAAAGCCTACTTGGCGCATGTAAAGCGCAGCTAGAGGACTTACAAGCATGGCTGTCATGGCAACTTAGTTGCGTACCAGAACGCTTTTATGAAAGTAATGCGTTTATTGAATTACAAATTAGCTTACAAAATAATCCGCAAACAATTGAACGTTTAAAAGAAAAAGCAGTTAAAATAGATCTAGAACACTATTTAACGCAATTAAATTAAGGTACCCGTGTTGAGCAATTTACCGGTCATATTTTTAATGGGCCCAACCGCAGCTGGTAAAACAGCATTGGCAATTTCACTGTGTGAGCACTTAAATACGGAAATAATCAGCGTTGATTCAGCGTTAGTGTATAAAGGTATGGACATAGGTACGGCAAAGCCCGATGCAGAGGAACTTGCGCGTGCTCCGCATCACCTAATAGATTTGCTCGATCCGAGTGAAACTTATTCAGTTGCTGATTTTAGACGTGATGCGATAAAAAAAATTGATGAATTTCATCAACAAGGTAAAGTACCTATATTGGTGGGCGGCACCATGATGTATTTTAAATCTTTAATTGATGGATTATCGCCACTGCCAGAGGCTTGCCCAATAGTAAGAGCAGAGCTTGAAGCGCAAGCAAAACAATTTGGCTGGCCACACTTGCATCAAGAGCTTGCTAAAGTTGATCCGCAAGCGGCCGACAAAATAAGTGAAAATGATTCACAAAGAATAAATCGAGCTTTGGAAGTTTACCGTATTAGTGGTAAAACAATGACGGAATTGCAAAAGCAAAAGCAGCCAACGTTACCTTATACTTTTCATCAATTTGCGATTGCGCCTGATGATCGCAGTGAATTGCATCAGCGAATTGAAAAAAGGTTTAAAATAATGATAGAGCAGGGGTTTGAAAAAGAAGTTTCGACCCTATATCTACGTAAGGATTTACACCCCAATATGCCTTCTATTCGTTGTGTAGGTTATAGACAAATGTGGGATTACCTTGCGGGTGAAGTAGACCATGATGAGATGGTTTTTCGCGGCATTGCTGCAACGCGTCAATTGGCAAAACGCCAGCTAACGTGGTTACGGAGTTGGTCTGATGTTACGTGGTTAACAACAGGCGATGAAGAAAACTTGCAACGCGTAGTAAGTTCGCTAAGCTAGTAGTAGTTGCTAATTATTTAATTAAATAAGTTCAGCTACTTAAATTATAATAACACCTAGAACGAAGGAACAATAACATGGCAAAAGGCCAATCGTTACAAGACCCATTTTTGAATGCACTACGTCGTGAGCGCATTCCAGTATCAATCTTTTTGGTAAATGGCATAAAATTACAAGGTAAAATTCAGTCATTTGACCAATTTGTTATTTTACTTGAAAACACTGTAAACCAAATGGTGTATAAACACGCAATTTCAACAGTTGTACCTGCTCGTGCAGTCAACTTCCAAGGTGTTCAAGGGAGCGATGACACTGAAGAGCAAGAACCAGGAAATATTTAATTAGGAGCGTAATGCTTGTTTGACCGCTATGAATCCGGCGAACAGGCAGTCTTAGTTCATATCGACTTACCTAAAGATGGCGATCGTGAAGATCTTCATGAATTAGAGTTGTTGGTATCTTCTGCTGGTGTTAGTAGTTTGGCGGTTGTGCAAGGCAGCCGCCAAGCACCACATCCGAAACTATTCGTCGGTACCGGTAAAGCAGAAGAAATAGCTGAGATTGTCAAAATCCACAATGCAGATGTTGTCATCTTTAATCATCAATTAAGTCCGTCTCAAGAACGTAATTTAGAGCGCGTTTGCCAATGTCGTGTACTTGATAGAACAACACTTATTCTTGATATTTTTGCCCAAAGAGCCCGTACCCACGAAGGTAAGCTACAAGTAGAGCTTGCTCAGCTTAGGCATATGTCTACTCGATTAATCCGAGGATGGACTCACCTTGAGCGCCAAAAAGGGGGAATAGGTTTACGAGGTCCAGGCGAAACACAGCTTGAAACCGATAGACGCTTATTGCGCGCGCGCATTAAAAATATTCGTGCCCGATTAGCCAAAGTCGCTGTACAACGTGAGCAAGGTAGACGTGCGCGTACGCGTAACGAAATTCCTACCGTGTCACTTGTAGGGTATACCAATGCGGGTAAATCAACCCTGTTTAACCGTATAACAGACTCAGATGTATACGCAGCGGATCAGCTTTTTGCCACGCTTGACCCAACACTACGTAAACTTGATATAGGTGATGTTGGTTCGGTTATTTTGGCCGATACAGTAGGATTTATTCGCCATTTGCCGCATGACTTAGTGGCAGCCTTTAAAGCAACGCTAACAGAAACGCGTGAAGCCGACCTTCAATTACACGTAATTGATGTTGCAGACCCGCGCAGACGTGAAAACATAGAGGAAGTACAATCGGTTTTAAAAGAGATTGAAGCCGATGAAGTACCGCAACTATTAGTATATAACAAAATTGATGCACTTGATGATGTAAGCCCACGAATTGATCGGGATGACCAAGGGCAGCCTATAAGAGTATGGTTATCTGCACAAACCGGCGAAGGGTGTGAGCTACTTAGCGAAGCAATAAGTGACCTGCTTGCTAAGAAAATGTTTAGCGATACGTTATTACTTGCTCCTCAATATGGCCGATTAAGAGCGTCCTTATTTAGCTTAAGTGCAGTCCATGAAGAGCGCTTTGATGAGCAAGGTAACTGGTTGTTAGATGTACGTTTACCTATGGTTGAGTGGAGCCGATTAATTAAAGAGTTTGGTCCTGAAATTGAGGGTTTTATCAATCGCGATTAAAAATTGGTATATAAATGTCGGTTTTTGTATGAGAAACGCGGTAGATTTGATAGATTTAACACAATTTCCTAATTTATTTAGATAACAATGGAGTATAGCTATGGCCTGGAATGAACCGGGTAATAATGGCAATGACAAAGATCCGTGGAACAATAAAGGCGGACGTGATCAAGGCCCACCTGATTTAGACGAGGTGTTCCGTAAGTTTAGCAACAAGTTAGGCGGCTTATTTGGCGGTAAAAAATCCGGCAATAATAGCGGCGGTGGACTTGGCGGAGCCGGTATTTCATTTATCCTCATTATCGCCGCAATTGTGTGGGCGTTAAGTGGTATTTATACGGTTAAAGAAGCCGAACGTGGTGTGGTATTGCAATTTGGTAAGTATGACCGTATTGCAGAGCCAGGCTTACGCTGGAAAATGACCTTTATTGAAACGGTTATTCCGGTAGATATTGAAGCTGTGCGTTCATTATCTGCATCTGGGTTTATGCTTACTGAAGATGAAAACGTAGTAAGCGTTGAGTTTGAAGTGCAATACCGTGTTATTGACCCGTATCTTTATAAGTTTAGCGTAACTAATGCTGATAATAGCTTAGAAGAGGCGCTTGATAGCGCACTACGTTACGTTGTTGGCCATGCAAAAATGGACCAAGTACTGACTAATGGCCGTGAAGTCGTTCGTCAAAATACGTGGGATGAGCTTAATAAAATCATCGAACCGTATAACTTAGGTTTAATTGTGACCGATGTGAACTTTAAAGATTCGCGTCCGCCGACTGAAGTAAAAGATGCATTTGATGACGCGATTGCCGCACAAGAAGATGAAGAGCGTTTTATCCGTGAAGCCGAAGCTTATGCACGTGAAATTGAACCGCGCGCGCGTGGTCAAGTAACACGTATGACGCAAGAGGCAGAAGGTTATCAAGAACGCATTACACTTGAAGCGCAAGGTGAAGTGGCTCGTTTTGAAAAGCTATTACCTGAATATCAAGCAGCTAAAGAAGTAACGCGTGAACGTTTATACATTGATGCAATGGAAGAAGTGCTAGGTAGTAGCTCTAAAGTCATTGTTGATGTTAAAGGCGGTAACAACATGATGTACTTACCACTTGATAAAATTATGGAAAAGCAAGGCACTGCAACACGTGTAGCTTTACCAAGCTCAAGTGATATTCAAGATTTACGTAACAAAGTAAATACATCACGTAACAGCACTGTGAACAGCGGTAACGACCGTTTTAACAGCGATCGCTTTAACAATAACGGGAGATAAGCGTCATGAAAAACTTTAGTTTAGTCATACTATTAGCTGCCATTGTTATGTCTTTCTCTGCGGTATTTGTAGTACCTGAAGGGCAAAAAGCAATCGTGTTGCTATTTAGCAAGGTTGAAAAAGACAGTGAAGACAAAGCGGTTGTATACAGCCCAGGCCTTCATTTAAAAGTACCATTTTTTAGCCAAGTACGTCGTATTGATGCACGTATTCAAACGCTAGATGGCACGCCAGACCGCTTTGTGACAAGCGAGAAAAAAGACTTAATTGTTGATTCGTTTGTTAAATGGCGCGTAAACGACTTTAGCGCATTTTACCTTCGTGCTCGTGGTGATAAGCAATATGCTGAAACACTACTAAAGCAAAAAGTTAATAATGGTCTGCGTACTAACTTTGGTACGCGTACTATTCGCGAGATTGTATCAGGTGAGCGTAGTGAGCTAATGGAAGAGGCATTAGTACAAGCTTCTGAAAGTGCGCGCGAGTTAGGTATTGAAGTACTTGACGTGCGTGTTAAGCAAATTAACTTACCACAAGAAGTGAGCAGCTCTATTTACCAACGTATGCGCGCTGAGCGTACTGCTGTTGCAAAAGAGCATCGCTCGGAAGGCCAAGAAAAAGCAGAAACAATTCGTGCTAATGTTGACCGCCGAGTAACGGTCATGCTCGCTGATGCGGAGCGTAATGCGCGCTCAGTACGTGGTCAAGGTGATGCAGAAGCTGCTGCTATTTATGCTAAAGCATACAACAAAGATCCAGAGTTCTTTGGTTTTGTTCGTTCTTTAGAGGCGTATAAAAAGACCTTTAAAGATAAGCAAGATGTGATGGTGCTTTCACCTGACAGCGACTTCTTTAAATATATGAAAGGCGCTGCAGCGCAATAAGCGATGCCTTAATCATTTAAAGCTATAAAGCCCCGCCTATGCGGGGCTTTTTGTTAAGTATAATTTGAAAGTTTAAATGGCTGTTATATATGTGGTTATTTAAAAAGTATGATGGCCTAAAAAATACGCGCAGAAAAAATAAGCTGAACAGGGGTGATCTTTACTTTAGTTTTCTGGTAAAATCTCGTCCTAATTTTCTCGAAGTGAATTTACAATGGGTAAAAACGTTGTTGTATTAGGCACCCAATGGGGTGACGAAGGTAAGGGTAAGGTTGTTGATCTCCTTACAGACAAAGCATCTTTAGTAGTTCGATACCAAGGTGGCCACAATGCGGGTCATACTTTAGTTATTGACGGTGAAAAGACAGTTCTACACCTTATTCCATCGGGTGTATTACGTGACAATGTTAAATGTGTGATTGGTAATGGTGTGGTTTTATCACCAGAAGCGCTAATGAAAGAAATTGGCATGTTAGAAGAGCGTGGCGTACCTGTACGTGAGCGTCTTTTAATTAGTGAAGCATGTCCGTTAATTCTGCCTTTCCATGTTGCATTAGATGTAGCTCGCGAAACTGCTCGCGGCGACAAGCCAATTGGTACAACTGGCCGTGGTATCGGTCCTGCGTACGAAGATAAAGTAGCCCGTCGCGGTTTACGCGTAGGTGACTTATTCAATCCAGAATTATTCGCAGCTAAACTAAAAGAAGTACTTGAATACCATAACTTCACTTTAGTTAACTACTACAAAGTAGATGCTGTTGATTTCCAAAAAACGTTTGATGACGCAATGGCTGTTGCAGACATCTTAAAAGCAATGGTTGTTGATGTAACTGAGCTTTTAGATCAGACACGTTTAGCGGGTGAACACATTTTATTTGAAGGTGCACAAGGTACATTACTTGATATCGATCACGGTACTTACCCTTATGTAACCTCTTCTAATACCACTGCTGGTGGTGTTGCGACTGGTGCTGGCTTTGGTCCATTAAACCTTGATTACGTGCTAGGTATTATTAAAGCGTACACTACACGTGTTGGTTCTGGTCCTTTCCCTACAGAGCTTTACGATGGCCTTGAAAAACAAGATCCAGTAGGTAAGCACTTAGGCGATAAAGGTCATGAGTTTGGCGCGACAACAGGTCGTTTACGCCGTACCGGTTGGTTAGATGCAGTGGCAATGCGCCGTGCAGTTCAAATCAACAGCATCTCAGGTTTTTGTTTAACTAAGTTAGATGTGTTAGATGGTTTAGAAACACTTAAAATCTGTACTGGTTACCAGCTAGAAGATGGCACAGTGACTAATGTAACGCCATTAGCTGCTGAGGGTTACGAGAAAGTAACACCAGTATACGAAGAGATGCCGGGTTGGTCTGAAAACACAGTAGGCGTAACTAGTCTCGAAGACCTACCAAAGGCTGCGATTGACTACATCAAGCGTATCGAAGAAATCACAGGTGTACCTGTTGATATTATCTCTACCGGCCCAGATCGTGTAGAAACAATGGTACTTCGCAACCCGTTTGCTTAATTACCATTAATATAAAAAAAGCTGCTTTTGCAGCTTTTTTTATGCCTAAAATTCACCTTGGAACGATCTTTGTATATTATTTGATAAGTTTTATTATATACGTGGTAAACATGCGCCTATCTACCTGTAATACTTTATTAGCGTCTTTGCTCGCTCCATTACTTTTATCTATCAGTAGCAATGTGTTAGCTGAAGAAACACCCGCTGCGGTGCCGCTTTATACCGAGCCGGAGCTAATCGCACTAATAAACAAAAATACACATTTACAGCGTGTGAAGGCAGATGATTGCCAGTTAGTGCAAGATATAGAGGCAAGGGCCAATAAAATGGCACTGCCTTCTTACCAATTTTTATATGGTGATATGCTGGCTTATAACGTGTGTGTTGAACGCAATGTAGAGTTAGGTGTGTACTACATGCGTAAAGCGGCTGAGCAAGGCCTAGCGGCTGCGCTAGAGCAGCTTGGGCGTTATTACGACACTGGCCGCTTAGTACAGCAAGATAAAGCTATGGCCATTACCTATTTACGGGAGGCTTCAGCTCAAGGAAACCTAAAAGCGCAGCTAAGGTTGGTTAAGCTTTTTAATTCAGGCTATGGAAGCCCACGTGACTTTGAAGATGCGTACCGCTGGTTATTTAATACCACGGTAGCAGATAAAGCCACCCATAAAAAAATTGAGCGTGCACTTAAGTTACTAGCGCAAAAAATGCCAGATAGTGTTGTGGCCCGCGCCCGGTTACCCATGTAAGTGCCAAATAATACTCACCATTTTTATAAAATAAAAAGCCCTAATGATTAATTAGGGCTTTTGTCTAATAACTATAAGTGGCTAGCTTTCTTCTTTGCCTTTTGATTTAGCTGGGTCTTTTAACACTGACATTTTTGGGGGCTGAAGTGCAAATATACGCTCTCCCTCTTGCGGTGGCTTTTCCATATTACTGGTAAATGGGCGAAGCTTAACTGGCGTATCTTCGTCGTTGTCTTTATCACCTTTTAAAATAAACAGTGGGATCGCTTCAGGGTTCATCTCTTGGTATTTCTCCCAATCAAACTCTTCTGAAATACGTGTAGCGCTTACTTTGCCACCTTTAGCGATAATGCTGCTTAAGCGAGCGTATGAACCATCTTCACCAAACAAAATTTGCCTAGATAGGAATGTTGCACTGTCTTTGTTCGCTTTTGCATGCGAGGTAGATGAGCGCAATGAAAATACATTTTTTTCATTTAATAAATGAGAAAAATATTGTACACCAAGCGCATTATGGTGGCGGTTAGGTGAAAGCGCTAATACCGTTCTTATTGTTGTGAGCGGTAAGTAACGCTCAGCATGCTCTGACTGTGGGTTACCGTAATAACAAGCAAGGCCATCCATACGCGCCATTTTGCAGTTCTCCCATGCGGGGTCTGATAAGTGAACTGGAATACTTTGCTCTTGCAAGCCTTTACCAATAGCGCGCGATACATGGTTCGCACCAATAATCAGAATAGTGTTTGGGGAAGGCTGGCGCACACCTAATAGCTTAGCAACCGGAATAGCGGTTAAGCTTTGGAGCACCACAGTAATAATAATAACAGTGAATATTAACGGCACCATTTTTTCAGCATCAGCTACGCCTGCTTCCATCATGCTTAATGCAAACACCGACCCAACCGCGGCAGCAACTATACCTCTTGGGGCTATCCATGATAGCACCAGGCGTGACTTCATTGGTAAGTCAGTACCAAAAGTAGATATAGCAATACACAATGGGCGCGCTATAAATAACACCACGGCTAAAAATATAAATACGTCGCTATCTAACATCATCAAGTCAGAAAGCTGCAGGCGTGCAGCAAGTAAAATAAACAGTGATGATATTAAAATCATCGATAAGTCTTCTTTAAACTCCAATACAGAATCGATTTCTAAATCGTTTTGATTGGCAAGCCAAATACCAAATACGGTAACCGCCAACAATCCTGACTCGTGGCTTAAATGATTAGAGACCGAAAAACTAATAAGTACTAATGCAAGTATGCCAAACTTATGGAGTTCAAAGGGGAGCCATTCACGGCGCATAAGTTGTGTGGTGATCCACCCAGCAACAATACCTATAGACAGCCCAACGCCGACTGTTTTAACAAGTGCAACAATAGTATGGCTAAGTACTTCTCCTTGGCCTACTAGCATAACTGCTTCAAATACAAGTACAGCAAAAAGGGCACCGATTGGGTCAATCACAATGCCTTCCCACCGTAATATCCGATCAATATCTTGAGTTGGGCGCATCGAATTAAGTAAAGGGGCAATTACTGTGGGGCCTGTTACAACGAGTACGGCCCCCAATACAGCAGCAACTCGCCAGTTGAGTTCGAGTAGCCAATAGGCACTTAAGCTTATCACCACACAAGTGGTGATCATGCCAATAGAGCACAGGTTACGAACGACCTTACTTATGCCTTTTAATTCTCTGAAGTGCAAAGTGAGAGCGCCTTCAAATAAAATCACAGCAACACTCAATGACACCACAGGAAATAACAAATCGCCAAGTAAAGCATCTGGGTCTAATACACCACTAAACGGTCCTAGCAATAAACCGGTAAGCAATAAGAACAAGATAGCGGGTACTTTAAATGCCCACGCTACCCATTGGGCAAGCACTGAACAAAGTGCGATACCGGCTATATAAATTGCTGACATAAATTAAGAATTCCTTATTTATCACAATATGAAAAGTATAACTTTTGTTAAATATTAATACAGGGGTATACACGTGAAATGTTTAATTTGCTAATAAAATATTAGCGCTTAATACAAAAATTGTAGGTTAAACTTATTGATTTATTTATAAAAAATGAATAAAAGCGTGAAAATAAATATAAGTGATTGATTTTAAGTGACTAATTTATGTTGTGCTAGGGCTGGGTACACATTAGAGTGATTTTTAGCCTTGATTTTGTCTATCGAAATATCGTATTATATTTAGAGTTCAAACAATTAGTCATCTAATTATAATTTTCAAGACCGCGTTAAATATTAATACTAACGTCATATTTGGTCTGTAATAATAGTAATGTATGCTGTTATTAGCGTTAAATTAGTAGCTATTGTATTTTTGAATATCTTGGTATGGTTTTTTCAAGCATGTTTATTTAAGTAATTAAGTAAATAAATGTTTGAGTTGAACTATTACTTTCAATGTTTAGCTCCCATCGTGGCGGCTAAATCTCGGTCCTTGAGTCATCACCCTATCTGTTGGTGTATCTGACTTTAGAGGCTCTATGTATGTTGTTAACAAAAAAGCCACACACAGCTTTTTACAGCGATACATAAACAACACTTTTTATCTTTATATTTAATAGGCCTCCATTCATTTTGGTTGGTGCTGTTTCATGTCTTTACAAACCTAAAAGCAATTTTAGGTCGTGTGTTTGCGTGCGTTTAAAAAGTGTATGAAAACCTATTCGAAATTGCGTGCTATTGACGCAATTACCTAATTTTAGTTCACACAGTGTGAATGTAGATAAAATGGAAAGTTGAGATTTTATGCAAAAGTTAAATTGGCGTCGTATTGTTTTAAAAGTTGGTAGTGCATTAATCGCGCCTGATCAAGATGGGTGCCGCTCACGCTATTTACTAACCATTGCGCAATTTATTGTTCGCTGCCGCGCTCGAGGTATTGAGGTGATTTTAGTATCTTCAGGTTCTGTCGCTGCAGGCTCACACTTATTCCCATCTGACATTCCACGTTCAGTTGTCATGAAAAAAGCGATGGCAGCGGCAGGGCAAACCGAAATGATGGCTATGTGGGATCGCTTTTTTGATTTTCCATCAGCGCAATTATTATTAACGCACGGTGACTTACGTGACCGTGAGCGCTATGAAAGTATTCGTGAAACTATTTTTACCTTGCTAGAACATGGTGTTCTACCCATTATTAATGAAAATGATGCTGTAACAACCGATGACTTAAAAGTGGGCGACAACGATAACTTATCAGCCATGGTCGCAGCGGCTGCAGATGCTGACGCATTAATGATTTTTTCAGATGTGGACGGGCTATATGACAAAAACCCAAATTTACATGAAGACGCAGTTTTACTGCCTGAAATAAAATCAATTGATGAGTCTATTTACGCTATGGCAGGATGTGCTACTAGCGCAGTGGGCACCGGCGGTATGAAGACCAAAATCGAAGCTGCAGAGAAAGCGACTTCTCACGGTATTGCTACATACATTATTAATGGTTTTAAAGAAGAGACCTTTAATAGGTTGTTGGATGGAGATAACCCCGGTAGTGTCTTTCTTCCTTATGAAAAACCAATGCAAGAAGCTGTGCACTGGATGACGCATACAGCGAATGAGCAAGGTGAAGTGGTCGTAGATGGCTCATTCGATGAGTCTCTTGAAGGTGAAAACGGTTGCATACGTGGCGACGAAATAATGGAAGTTCATGGTGAGTTTGCCATTGGCGATACCATTTTAGTTAGAAGCGAGGATGGCACACGTTTAGCAAAAGCCACCGCAAATTATAGTAGTTGCTTGTTAAGCTTTATTGCTGATAACGAGCAAAGTGAATTTAGTGAAAAAATGCAGGATTCTATTGGTCCTGTTATTTCAGAAAAAGATATCGCATTATTGGAGAAGTCATGAGTTTGATTACGGATATTTCACGCCAAGCAGCAAAAGCGGCAAATACACTTGCTTTACTCGACACCGAGACTAAAAACCAAGTGTTAACAGAGATGGCGGCAGCACTGCGCGCAGAAAAAGCATTTATAATTAAAGAAAACGAAAGTGATTTAAGCGCAGCACGCGATAACAACTTAGCCGCTTCAATGATTGACCGCCTAACGCTTAACGAAGAGCGTATTGAAGCCATGGCTGAAGGTATTGAAGTTATCGTAAGTTTAGATGATCCCGTCGGTCAGCTACGCGATATTACAGAGCGCCCAAATGGCATTAAAATTCGTAAAATGCGTGTACCATTAGGTGTTGTATGCATGATTTACGAAGCGCGCCCTAACGTAACTGCGGATGCAGGGGCATTGTGTTTTAAATCGGGTAACGGTGTTATTTTACGCGGTGGTAAAGAAGCCCTTAAAAGCTCACAAGCCATTGCGAGCGTAATGCATGGAGTACTGGAAAAACATAACTTACCTAAAGCGCTGATCTCAGTTATTCCTGACCCAGACCGTGCTTTGCTTATGGAGCTAATGCAGCAACGTGACACCATAGACTTAATCATTCCACGTGGTGGCGAAGGGTTAATTAACTTTGTAACTGAAAACAGTACTATTCCAGTTATTCAGCACTTTAAAGGTGTGTGTCATTTATACGTAGATAAAGACGCCGACCTAGAGGTGGCGCTTAACTTACTATTAAACGGTAAAACACAGCGTACAGGCGTATGTAATGCGCTTGAAGGGCTTGTGGTTCATCAAGACGTCGCTGACGAATTTTTAAATTTATGTGCCGTTGTATTGCGCCAAGAAGGCGTGAAAATTAATGCAGATGAGCAAGCGGCAAAATATTTCGATAATGCAACAGTTCTCGCCGACAACGAATTTGGTGAAGAATACTTAGATTTAGAAATTGCTATTCGTGTAGTACCAAGTTTTAGTGCTGCTGTGGATCATATTGCACAGTTTGGTTCAAACCACACTGAGGTTATCTGTACTAAAAACGACACCGCGGCTGAGCTTTTCCAACGCAGTGTTGATGCATCGGTAGTGATGGTAAATGCTTCATCGCGTTTTTCAGATGGCTCGCAATTGGGGTTAGGTGCCGAAATTGGTATAGCTACAACTAAGCTACATGCTTATGGCCCTATGGGTCTTGAGTCACTTACCACTGAAAAGTATTTAGTTAATGGTGAAGGCCAAGTGCGTGATTAACGACAATTAAAGAAAAAAACGCCGATTGTTAAATCGGCGTTTTTTTATGCATTTTGTACAGTGTGACTTAGCTTCTCTAACCAATCTTTTAATGGTTCAGGCCGATGCAGATGGTACCCTTGTAAGATAACTTCCGGATACTCTTGTAATAAGTCAAAGTGCGATTGATTCTCGACCCCCTCCGCAACGACCTCTAACTGAAATAACCTGCCAAGGCTGACAATCATATCAATAATTAATTTATCGTTGTTATCAGTGGGGGCTTCGAGTACAAATGAGCGATCTATTTTAAGTTCATGAATGGGTAGCTGCTTTAAATACGTTAAACTTGAGTAACCAGTACCAAAGTCATCTATCGATACGCGTACGCCCAGCCTTTTAAGGCAGTGTACGGCTTCAATGGCGGCTTCCATGTGATTTAGTAGCGTCCCTTCTATAATTTCTATAGTCAGTTGCTGAGGATTAATATCAACACGTTTAATTTGCTCGCTTATAAAGTTTAAAAAACGCGCTTCATGAAAGTGCCGGCCGCTTATATTAACCGAGATATTTAAACTTGGATGGTTATATTTAAGCTTGGTAAGTAAGTTAAGCGCATGGGTAGTAACCCAGCAATCCAGCTCAAAAATAACATCTGATTCTTCGGCTATTGATATAAACTCACAGGGGCTTATAAACCCTTTTTGAGGGTGTTCCCAGCGCAACAGAACTTCAGCGCCTTTTAATGTTTGCTTGCTATCAAATTGTGACTGTAAAAATATAGATAGCTCATTTTGAGAGATGGCTTTTCTTAAATCTTGCTCAATCTCAAAGCGTCGTTTAGCTTGCTCACCAAATGTGGTATCAAAAAATGTAACTCTGTTTCCGCCTTTTTCTTTGGCTTTATAACAGGCAGCTTCACAATTTCTGATAGTTTCAATCGCACTTTCCCAGACATCGTCACGCGGGAAAATATAAGTGCCTATACTAATTGTTAAGCTCACTTCTTGCCCATCAACGTCAAAAGGGCGGTTAACTGCGTGTAAAAGCTCTTGTGCTTTGCTCTCTGCTATTGATTGCGCACGTGTGCGTCCAACACCTTTATCTACACTACATAAGGCTGCAAATTCATCACTGCCTAAGCGTGCAATAATATCTTTTTTATCTAAACTGGCATGAATACGCTGAGCAAGCTCCTTTAAAATATTATCTCCTGCTAAAAGCCCTAAACCATCATTAATGGAGTGAAAGCTGTCGATATCGATAATATAAATATAGGCACACGTTTTATCGTTACTGCAATCTTGTAACTGTTGCTCTAATTGTTTCAAAAAGCCATTACGATTAGGTAGCTTAGTAAGCTCATCGTGCCACGTTAAATAATCTATTCGTTCCTGTGTTACTTTCACGCTGGAGATATCACTAAATACGCCGATATAATGTATATTGGTGTCTTGTTCGCTTTTAACCATACTAAGTGTTAAAAGCTCAGGGTAGAGCTCCCCATTTTTTCGTCGTGTTACAAGCTCGCCGCTCCAGTAACCTGCTTCGTTTGCGTGTTTCCACACTTCATCAAAGCTAATACTTGGGTGGTTATTTTGCTTAATATCTTTTAAGTCCATTTCCAGTGATTCAGCTTCGCAATAGCCTGTAATTCTACAAAAAGATGGATTAACAGCAATAATCTTCCCTTCGCTATTAGTGATAACAACACCATCGGCCGTACTAGTAAGGGCTTGATAAAATAATTTTTGTTTAGATGAGAGTTGCTTAAGCTCTTCTTCACGCTGACTTAACTCTTTTGCAAGGGCCTCTATTTCTAATAATTTATCGTGCAAATCAAAGTTTTTTTCTATAAGTCTGTCTAACATGCCTTGCGCAGTAATGTGTGTGCGTATACGTGCTCTAACCAAAGCTAACTTATAAGGCTTATGGATATAGTCAATAGCTCCCATGGCAAAGCCTTTCTCTTCAGATTCTTCTTCTGTAAGAGCAGTAACAAAAATGATAGGGATGCCTTTGGTGTTTTGCTTTGCCTTAAGTATTTTACATACTTCATAACCGTCCATGCCCGGCATCATAATATCGAGTAAAATTAAATCAGGGCGGGTGGACTCTATAAATACAAGCGCTTGCTCACCGCTTGTTGAAATGCGTACATCGTAGTCTGCAAGTAGGCCTTCCACTAGTACATGTAGGTTGCTAGGTTCATCATCAACTATGAGAATCAAAGGTTTTCGCTGTTGATTTACTACCGGTTTATTATTGCTAGCAAGAAAGGTTGAATGCACACTAAATCCTTATTCTTTAATTACTCATTAAAGTTAGTTTATAGTTGCCATAATTGTCTAGTTTTTATAGTTATTTCTGTACTTATCAATCAGTTTAATTACTAAAGCGTAGTTAAAGTTATCAATTGCCTCTTTTAGCTTAAATAATGGATGAGAATGCTCGAATTTTTGAAGCTCAACTGCTCTAATTAATTTACTAGGAATAGGACGAGCAGATAACGCTAAAGAATATACCTCATCAATTAATGTATCTGGGCTTTGTTCTAAATTAATTGCGCCGGCCTGCTGGTTATACGTATTGGTTACTTGCAACTGTTTAATGGCATAAAGTGCTAAGGTCAGTTGTTCATTAAAAGCGCTAAAATCAGGGTGAGTGTTATTTATCAGCTCTAATTCAATTTTTTTGGCACTTTGCTCAAGTCGCTCTAACCCTAGTGTGCCAGCAAGGCCTTTTAAATTATGCATTTCCCTAACTAATGCTTCATGCTCATTATTTTTTAAATGCTTTAAGATTGTTTCCATAAAGTGGCTATAGTCACTGTCAAATTTAGAAAAGATTGAATTGATGAGTTCATTATTATCTTCAAGGTTATCCTTTGCTACAGCGAGATTTAATGTACTCAGCGTTTGGGCCTTTTTTAAATGTTTTTCTACGGTATTACAAAGCAGGCCAAATAACAGCGGCTTCACTAAAAAGTCGTCCATGCCTGCTCTTATAGCGGCTTTTTTATCATTAGGTAATACAGCTGCCGTAACTGCAACGATTGGAAGCGTATAACCTCTTTGGCGTAGTATACGTGTGGCTTCTAAACCATCCATAACAGGCATTTGAATGTCCATAAATATAATATCAATTGCACTTTCTTCTACTTTTATTAGGGCCTCTTCACCGTTATTTGCAGAGATAACGGTCATATTCATTTTAGTTAACAGTGCTTCAAGAATCTCTTGGTTTACAGAGTTATCATCTACAGTAAGTGCAGTATAACCAGTATATTGTGGGTAAGACTCTCCCTCTTTAAGCTGCGTTGTTTCGGGCAATAATAAACGCATTAACTGTGACTCAGTATCGGTATTGCCTATTGTTAAAATATCAATATGGTCGCTATCGGGGATTGATTGTGGGTGTTCTTGATCGCTAATAAGTAGAATAAGCAGTAACTTATGTTTATTTTTTTGTTTTTGTAAGTACAGTTGCTGCAAAATAAAATTATCTTTTAGCTCTTTATGCGGCAACGACATAATAACAATATTAAAAGGGTTACTGGGTTGAGACATTTTTGCAATTGCACGCAACGGCTCTTGGGTAATTTCTGCCGTAATATCGGCGTTGCTTAACAACGCGGTGAGTGATTTTATTTGCTCATTATCGGGGCTAATAAGTAGCGCATGTTTTTTAAGTGCTTCTTTATTGGTCATTTTAAATGGGAGTGTAAAGTAAAACTCACTGCCTAGCTGTGGTGTACTGCGTACTTGTATTTCGCCACCTAGCAACTTAGTAAGCTGCTTACAAATGGTTAAGCCTAGCCCTGTTCCCCCATATTTGCGTGTTGTACTAGAGTCGCCTTGGTAGAACGAGTCAAAAATGGATGCTGTTTGCTCTGGGGTCATGCCTATGCCAGTGTCTTTAATACCAAAGCGCAATTGAATTTGCTGTTCATTTTGTGTGGTGGCTTCAATCGTTACTGTTACTTCACCGCGCTCTGTAAATTTAATTGCATTACCTACACAGTTATTAATAATTTGACTTAAATGCAGCGGATCACCCATCAGCTCTAGCCCTGCATCAACATGTAATACAAAATTAAGGCGCAACCCTTTTTGTTTAGCGTTCACCGAGAATAAATTTTTTACATTAGACACCACGGTATGCAAAGTGAAAGGGATTGATTCAAGTTTGACTCTATCAGACTCAAGTTTAGAAAAATCGAGCACGTTATTTAGAATTTGCAGAAGGTTTTGGGCACTTGAAAAGGCTTTATCGGCGTAGTGTTTTTGCTTGGGTGGCAGGGCGCTGCTTTGTAAAAGCTGTAGCATGCCTAAAATACCATTCATGGGCGTACGTAGCTCATGGCTCATATTAGCAACAAAGTCGCTTTTCGCTTGGTTGGCATTTTTTGCTTGAGTGATGGCCAGTGTAAGCTCTTTATTCATTGATTCCATTTTTGAATTAAGCGCTTGCGTTTCTGCTAGTAGCTCTTTTGTTTGCTTATTTTTTAAATACAGCGCATTGGCCGCGGTAATAACAGAGTTAATTTCATTTTGATGGTGTGTATTACTATTAAGTGTAACTTGTTTTTCATTACTCATATCTTTTAGCAGCTTGGTTAACTGTGCGATAGGCTTAATGACGGAGTTAAAAATAAAAAAGGTGATTATCGTAATTATGACGGAGATTAAAGCCGCAAATAGATTTCCCATCTCTGTACTTTTGAGTACGTGCTCTCTCAGCTGCTGCTCTGTTTGGGTGAGCTTTTGTTTCTCAATAGCTCTGATTTTTTCGGCTAGGTAAAGGAGCTCGTTTTCTATTCCAGTTAAAACTACATTTATAGAAAACGTATAACTGCGCGTTAATATAACTAATTGGCTATATGCTTGCTCAAGCTCGTCAGTATTATTAAATTGGATAGTATTAGCGGTTTCAATGCGCGCAAGCAGGGTGTTTAAGTGTGCTAGGTTATCTTGCACATTTTTTGCTTCATCATAATTTGGCTTGTGTAAATAGTTGTTTGCTGCCTGTTCTATATTGCTAATAGTTAAAAGGATATTCACTATTATTGTCTGTTTGTTACCAAGCGTGCTTTTCTCCAGCTTATTAAGTTGCGCTTTTAGTGTGTCAATAGGCTGCTTAAACTGTGAAAGGTACAACTGCTCTCGCTTAGTTCTGTTAACGACCACCCGGTTAAACGTATCTTGGTAATTATTTAAATACTCGTTGAGGCGCTTAATGTTGCTTTGATAGCTTTCATCATATTCTTCTATATGTTTACTAAGCCTGCCTAAATCCATTTTTGCATCGTTATAGTGCATATTAAACTTATCAATAGTATTGCTATTAGCATGATCTAAATAAGCTATGGCTTGGCTTTGCAAAGAAATCACATCGTTTTCTAAGCGGGTGACAGCTTCACTTTGTAATAATGCTTTGTGCTGCGCGTTTTGTAGCTCAAAAAGCGACTTTTGCGAATAATTGAATAAGTAACTTTGCAAAATTAATAAGGTAATTAAAACGCATAAGGCAATTATTATTTTAGATTTTATTGAGCGGGTTATCATTATCTGCTTATTAACTCATACCATTTTTGTAAGCTGTAATCGTAAGTAGGCATAACGCTATTCCAAACAGCTACATTGCTTAAACGTTTTAAATAGCTACCGCCATTTCGCTGCTCACCGGCTTTTACAGCGACCTGTTTCTGGGTGTTTAGCAAGTTAACCGAAGTGGGCTTTCCTAAGTACCAGTAATCCCATTCGCTTGGTGAAAGCATTGCTTTTGAGCGCTGCGGGTTACTAATGTAATATCCTTGGCGAGCAATAAATGCGCCCGCCCACCCCGAAAGCCACCAGTTCATGTAATCGTATGCGGCATCTTTTTGGTTATTATTGACCTGTGATGATAAACACATGACCCCATGCCAGCCTCGGTAGCCCTCTTTTGGGGCGGCAAATCGTACGTTAATATTTTGACTATTTAGTGAGGCAACAGCAGGAGAAAACATACTTTCAATATGCACGCGTTGGCTTTTCATAAATTCAATAGACTCTGGCACCGAGTTCCAATAACCCGCAAAATGCCCCTGTCGTTTATAGTCAATTAAAATACTAAATAAACGGTCAAGCTCAGAGCGAGTAATCGCACCAATATCTTTAAATGTTATCAATCCTTTGCTTTGTGTTGCCAAAGCCAGGTCAAACAAGCCTATTGTGGGTGCATTTACAATGCCGACTTTGCCTCGGTGCGCATCATCCAGTAGCCAGCCCCAGCTTTCAGTTTCATAAGCAATACCAGGCTTAATCATGGCAGTGTTATAGCCAAAAGAGTCAACATTATGTACATAAGGTAAAAAGCTAATATGATCGCTTTCGTTTGCACTTAGTGTGCCATTCTCTTGTACATTGAGTAGTTTATAAGGGGCGTCGCCTGCGCCCAATTTGGCCTCGGGAGTGAGTTTACCCGTTTTAGTCAGAGAATTTATTTCATTAAAGTAGGTTAGTCGCTTTTTTTCTATGGCTTGAATCGTCCCTGCTCGCCACAGTACATTAATACTGTTTGACCACTGTTCGTATAAATCAAAGGAGCTAGGGTCCATGGAGGCTTTTTGTAATACGGCAGCGCTACCTGCAGGGGAAAACTCTATATTTATACCCAAATCAAGCATTGCTTGTTTACGAATAGCCTCTTGCAGCGTGACATGCGTTCCTAACACTCTTAAGGTTATTTTTTTTCTGGCAAACACATAAGGTACATGGGTAACCACGCCCGCAGTTAAACCAATGACAGCAAGCTTTTTTAACGTGGTGCGTTTAGGTATATCCATTGTTTAAGCCAAAAGTATGAACGCTACAGATGAGATAATTTATAGACAACAAAGACTAAACAAACAAGGAATGAGCAAATATAAAAATGAGAGTGTAAAAAATAATAGAATAATAAGATGATTAAAAATAGGAAATAATAGAAGAGTAGGAAAGTGGTGGAGCTAAGCAGGATCGAACTGCTGACCTCCTGCGTGCAAGGCAGGCGCTCTCCCAGCTGAGCTATAGCCCCACATTCCTAAATTACATAGTTGTAATTACTTGGTTGCTGAGTTCCAAGCGGGGTGAACTTTAAATATTTTTATAAAATTGGTCAAGTATTTTTTAGCAATATTTAACTGTTATCGTTTATTTTTGATAGACTCGTGAAAAATACCTCGCGAAACGACAAAAACAATGAAAAAAAGTATCTGTATACTTGCTTTGCTGCTTGCCGGCTGTGCAAGTAATGAAGCGCCTCCTTATGAAATAAATAACAAACAGTTTTATGAAAACGTAGATGAGCAGGGTAATAAAGTATTTGCTTATGTTGTTTCGGTTAAGGCCAAGCACCGTAGTAACATAAACTTAAATAACGGCGGACGAGGCGAGAAAAGACCGAGCCGCTCTGATGTAAAACGTTACATAGAACAAGAACACTTCGAAGACTCCAGTGTATTAAAACTTAAGCTGGAGGATGAAGCCGTCAGGTTTTTAAATCAAACCCTAAGTGAAAATAACTACTGTGAAAATAAACACGAAATTACACAAGTATTGTGGCGAGACTTAAGTGTGCAGCTAAGAGGGCGTTGTTTGTAGTATGTTGGCCGATAAAGCAAAGCTTGCGCAGCTATTAGCGCAATTAGGTATAAATTACGATGTGATAGAACATCCTGCGTTACATACTAGTTTAGATGCTGATGCATTTATGGTAGAACGCCCAGGTACGCGACTTAAAAATTTGTTTTTGCGTGATAATGAAGGAAAAAATCACTTTTTAGTGATCACCGCACACGACAAACAACTCGATTTAAAAACCTTATCTAAGCAACAAGGGCTTTCTCGGTTGGGGTTTGCTTCAAGTGAGCGCCTAGCGCGGTATTTAAAAGTACAACCAGGCTGTGTGTCTATGCTTGCTCTGGCAAACGACAAACAAAGCAAGGTCACTTTGTGGCTTGATCAAGATATTTGGTTTAATGAGCTGTTTCATTGTCACCCGTTTGAAAACCCCCAAACTTGGCTGCTTACAAAAAATGATTTAAACATATTTTTTAAGCATACAGGGCATCAGCCTCGGGTAATGTTTTTACCTTCTCGATAGCCTAACGTGACTAAGACTAAACCAATAAAACACACACTCAGTAAGCAAAGCATAAATGCAGTTTGCCCTGAGTGCTGATAAACAATACCTGGTAATAACGAGCCCAGCGCTCCGCCGCTGTAATAAAACGATACATACCCGCCATTTGTTACACTTGCAGGTGCCTTGCTAATCTTGTTAACAAGCGGGGCTGCACTTGAGTGAATAACAAACATAGCAGCACAAAATATCGTAAATGCGATTAAAAACACACTCAGTTGCTGGCTTATAAGTAACACTATGCTTAAGTTATATACGATAAAAACCGCAGCCAGTAAATGCCAAGGCGAAGGCGCTTTTTTAGCAAGCCAAGGTGTGGCAATAGAGGCTAAAGCACCGATTAAGTAGCCGCTGTACACTAAACCTATATCGCGAGTATTTGTAATTAAAAAGGTGTGTTGCAAAATAAACGGAAGGTAATTTAATAAGGCCGCAAAGCAAAAAAACATACAAAAAACGGCACCATACAATTTTAATATTGCTGCATCTTTTAGCTGTTTAATATACGTTAGCGGCGTATGTGCTGGCATAACAGGTATCACAAAGCCCGTAGGCTTTATATTTATAGCTAGGCCAATAAGTACAAACGAAATAACATAATAAAAACTTTGCCAATGCCACACATCACTAAATAACGCCGCCAATACTCGGCCAAAGTAACCTCCAGCTATGGTACTGCCTATGTATAAGGTCATATTTTTTTGTAAGGCATTTGCGCTGTAGCGTATACCAATGTAGCTCGTCATCGCGGTAAGTGCGGCAGGTAAAGTTAAGCCTTGTATAAAACGCACCAGAAGTAATAGCTCAAAACTGGGCGCAGCTGTAAACAGTATGCAGCTCCCCCCTAAAATAAACATAGCAATACGTAAAATAACAAGTGGGTTTTGCTTGGCTAAAAAAAGCCCATAAATAAAAGGAGCTATTGCTAAAGGCAGCATGGTTACGCTCATTAAGCTGCCGGCAAGCGCTGGGGACACGCTAAATTCGTTAGCAAATAAGTTTAATAAAGGCTGAGGTGCGTACAGCACAAAAAATATAAACACCGAGCAAATAAGTAAGTGAGCAAAGCGCATTGTTAGGCTTAAAATATAAGCTGATAAGTTAGCCAAAGTATATGAAAAATGGCTTATATTTCATAGGTTAAATCATTAACAATTGCGCTAAATCAAAGTGTATATTCAGCCCTTTGCTAGATTAATGCTAATAGCACTGTTATTTGTAGTCGTTGGTGATTAAAATAAACCTAATATAAGTTTTTAGTGGAACAAAGCCATGGGTTCATTACAAGACCAATTGCTGCAAGCAGGGTTAACAACATCGCACAAAGCTAAAGTTGCTAAGTCAGAAAAACGTAAGCAACAAAAAAAGCAAAAAAAGGGGGCTACTAGTAACCCAAGTGATCTGCAAAAGCATATACAGCAAACTAAATTAGAGCAGCAAAAAAAGGCTGAAGAACTTAACCAGTCGCGCCAAGAAGAGCTTAAGCAACGTGAGCAAGTTGCTCGTGTTAAGCAAATACTTGAGCACCATAACCAAGACTCTATCCGCGGTGAGCGTACCTTTAATTTTACTTACGACAACAAAGTAAAAGGGATAGACGTAAACGAGAAAACCCAAAAAGCGTTATCGGGTGGCCGTTTAGCTATTTGTGTACTGGAAGGGCAGTTTTACGTACTTGATGATGAACCGGCGCGTAAAGTCGCAGAAGTTGATGAAAAGTACATTGTTTTTCATGTTGAACCTGAAAACAAACCAAAAGACGAAGACGACCCCTATGCAGACTTTGAAGTACCAGATGATTTAGTATGGTAAGTGTCTGTTCAGTATTGTTTGCTACAGTTAACAACAATGGCTGAAAACGTAGTCATGTTTGTTTGATCGCCTAACGTAAATTGATACGTATGCTTTTTACCAGATTGTTTACTACAATCAATAGACTATTTTCTAACCGTCAAAAAGAAGAGTGAATATAATGAGCAAGATGAAAGCACTAATAGTAGGCGCGGGTATTAGTTTAGCCGCAAGTTTTTCGTTTAACGCCGCCGCTGCTGATGGCGAAGCCCTTTACACCCAAAAAATGTGTCAAACATGTCATGGTGCAGAAGGTAAAGCACCTATTATGGGCGCATACCCTAAAATTAATGGTCAAAACAAAGACTATTTAGTGGCCCAAATGAAAGATATTAAATCGGGCGCACGTAGTAATGGTATGACCGCGGCAATGAAAGCAATGGTTGCAACAGTAACGGACGAAGAGTTTGAAGCGATTGCAGACTACCTTTCAAAGGTAAAATAAAGCACCGCGTTTAAAAACGTATTATCGTTTTAAATTAAAGCGAAGCGTAAACAGCCACACATTTGTGTGGCTGTTTTGTTTGTGTTTGCTATAAAATTAATACTGCTTTAGACTTCTAAACATCTATTCGTACTTGTGTTGTTGTACGTATTTTAAAAGGCTGATTATGATTGATTTACCCCAACTAGATTTAAAAAATAAAGTATCGGAGCAAGAGTGGCAATTGCGCGTAGATTTAGCAGCGTGCTACCGATTAGTAGAGCATTTTCGTTGGGGGGATTTAATATACACGCATCTATCGGCCCGTTTACCAGGGACTGATCATTACCTTGTAAATGCATTTGGCTTAACGTTTGACGAAGTAACCGCATCAAACCTGGTAAAGGTTGATTTGCACGGCAATATTATTGATGATACTCCGTTTAGTATTAACCCTGCGGGGTTTACTATTCATAGCGCCATTCACGAAGTGCGTGAAGATGCTCACTGTGTTATTCACTTACATACCAAAGAAACCATTGCCGTTGCGACACAAAAAAATGGCCTATTGCCACTAAGCCAATATTCTATGTTTTCGCTCCCTTCGCTGTCGTACCATGGCTACGAGGGGTTAGCTGTAAATGATGACGAGCGCAAAGTATTACAAGATGATTTAGGCAGTACCAATCATATGCTATTGGTAAATCATGGTGGCTTAACCGTAGGGCCAACCGTAGGCGATGCCTTTATGCGTTTTTATGACTTGCAACGTGCCTGCGAAATTCAGCTTGCATTACAAGCCAGTTCACAAGAGGTTATACCGGTGCCACAGCCAATTATCGACAATATTTATAACCAAGCTAATGTGGTACATAGTGGCAGTACAGGCGGGCAATTAGCGTGGCCTGCCATGTTACGAAAAGCGTACCGACTTGATCCCAGTTTTGCACAATAGCCTGCGTGGCTAATAAGGAATTTTAATGAAAGTAAATCGCGTAGAAGTATTTGATATTCATTGCCCAGAGCGTCCAGCTTGGACGCCGGTTTTTGTACGTATTCATACCGATGAAGGTATTAGTGGTGTAGGTGAAGCTGGTTTAGCTTACGATTTAGGCCACAGCGCAGCGGCAGCAATGATAAAAGAAATGGCTGATGCTTTTTTAATTGGGCACGACCCATTTCAAACCGAAAAGTTATGGTCGCGTATGTTACGCGAAAGCTTTTGGGGTTTAGGTGGCGGCCCTGTTGTGTATGCAGCGATGAGCGCCATAGATACAGCACTTTGGGATATAAAAGGTAAAGCACTTGGCTTACCTGTGTATCAACTACTGGGCGGTAAAGTAAACGATAAACTACGTACTTACGCATCGCAGCTACAGTTTGACTGGGACAGCGAGTTTAAAGCGCTAGTACAACCGCAAGAATACGCAGAAGCAGCGTTAAAAGCGGTTGGCGAAGGCTATGATGCAGTTAAAGTTGACCCTATTCAATACGATAAAGACGGGAATACATATTACGACCGCACTAAAATTATTTCTCGTGGTGAAATGAAGTTATACCGTGCGCGTATGCAAGCTATACGTGAAGCGGTGGGTGATGAAGTGGATATTATTTTTGAATGCCACAGCTTGCCTGGCGCAACTTCTGCTATTCAAATTGGCGAAATAGCCGAAGAGTTTGATTGTATGTACTACGAGGAACCCGTTAACTACTTAAATCATTCTTTACATGCAAAAGTAGCCGATAAAGTGGCCGTGCCCATTGCTGGTGGCGAGCGTTTATACAACCGCTGGGGTGTGCGCCCTTATTTAGAAGATCAAAGCATTGATGTACTACAGCCTGATATCGGTTTATGCGGTGGTTTTACTGAAACTAAAAAAGTATGTGACTACGCCGATATTTTTGATGTGCGTATTCAGGCGCACGTATGTGGTGGTCCCGTTGCGACTGCCGCATCATTGCATTTAGAAACCGCTATTCCAAACTTTTTGATTCATGAGCATCATACTTATGCCATTAAAAAGTGGAACCGAGAGCTGTGCTTACAAGATCCACAACCTAAAAATGGCTTTTTTGAAGTATCAGAAGAGCCAGGCTTAGGCATTGAATTAAACGATGAGATTGTTATGCGCTCGCAGCGTGTAGAAATTAAATAGCCTAAGCGTTATTTAAATACTATTGTTTAAAAGTAAAAGCCGGTAAGTGATAGCTCACTTACCGGCTTCTTTATAGCTGTGTGACCGCACCTAATACCTATGAGCAATAACGCTTGAATATTTTAAGGGATTAATTAGAAGGGTTAATTGAACACGTAACGCTGTTTATTTCAGCGGTGGCTTTACTATCAAGGTGGCGTATATAGCAGCGGTTATTGTTTATCATTAGCTCAAATTGATCGGGAAAGTTGCGCTGCTGATTAGCCGTTATATCGCTACGGTTAGTGTTTTTAAGAGTAAAGGTGCTGGAGTGCATAAATACATCGTCAGCAAGTTTTATGTTTTTTATATGCATTAGGCGCTCTATAACACGCGAAACTGCTTGGCTATTTGGCGCGGTAAGTAAGGCATGATGCAGCTTAGGAGTAGGCTGCGTGTTAGACGCGCAACCACTTAAAATAGTAAAGATGCCAAGGGCTGATAATCGCGAATGTAGTGTCATAGTCATTGCCGCATTTAAGTAAGTGGTTAAATTTAATATAGATCAACACGCCCTACATATTATAAAAATGCTTAGCATTTGCGTAGCTGAGGTTATGCCATATTTTATTTGTTTTGCATAAGGCTTGATGGCTATGCCAAACATCATTATAGCTTGCGTTAATTTGGCAAACCGGAAAGTTACTCGCAAACATAATACGCTGCTCGCCAAAGTACGAGAACAAAGTGTCAAAACAGTATTGCTGCTGTTGTAAATTTAACGCTAAAAGCTCAAAACCCGAAAACTTAATCGCTATATTAGTGTACGCGCTTAGCATGCGAATGCTTTGTTGCCAGTTATTAATATTATTAGGTAAGCCGCCATGGTTTATTATTATTTTTAGCTGAGGCAGCGCCTTAGCGTAACGAGCAAGCTGAGCGGCTACGACAGTATTTTCAAGCTCAAACTGCGCTTCATAATGCAGCCCTTGCTGGCAAAGAGTTTGCAAATTACCAAAGCAAGCGGGGTTAAATAATCGCTGTGCGTCTGCGCCTTCGGTTATATCCCGTATGCCGATTAAATGCGGGTGTGCAAGGTCGTTAATTGCTTTTTCAAATTGCACAGGTACGCAATCTAACTGTGCGTAACTAATGGCTTTAAAGGGGAGCTTTTTTAAATGCGCCGTTAGCCAATTGAGTTCGTTAATGGGGGCGTTGTTATCAAAACCAGCCTCTATATGTACTATACCGGCGAGGGTAAAGTCACTGCTCCCTATTAGCTTTTTTTCACTAATAGGTTGTTTTATTAACTCTAAATTTGGCCATGCTGGTGGGTTTTCGCCTTGCAGCCAGGTATATTGCCCCTCGGCAAGGTTAAAAAAATGCACGTGGGGGTCAATAATTTTTTGGCTCATCGGCATGTGCTCATTGTGTTGTATAGCCGCCATCTATACTTTGCAGGCTACCGGTTATAAAGCTTGCATCATCACTTGCTAAAAAGCTAACTAGCGCGGCAACTTCATCAGCTTGGCCTAAGCGGTTTAGGGGTTGAAGGCTTGCCTCTTCTGCCACTATATCTGCCTTATTAGCACCGCTTTTTTTACAATAAGCATCTATGGCGTTATGAAATAGAGGGGTTTCTATTGTCCCTGGGCATACCGCATTTGCGCGAATATTAAATTGCGCGTAGTCAAGCGCTGTGGTTTTTGCCATAGAAGCCAGAGCATGCTTTGTCAGGTTGTAGGCAAACGAGTTAGGTTTACCAATTATTGCCTGATCTGAGGCTATTAAAATAATGGCGCCATTGTTTTGCGCTTTCATGCTTGGTAGTACACTTTGTACAGCCGCATAGGCCCCTTTCACGTTCAATGCAAATAACGCATCGAAGGTGTCCTCATCGGTATCCTCTATGCTAGCACTGAGGTGTTTACCGGCGTTAGAAACAAGTACATCTATGCGCGGGCTTCGATTACAAATGGCCGTAATACATGCTTTTACAGCACTAACATTACTCACATCGCATTGGTGAAAAGTACCCAGCTCGCTGTACTCAATATCTAAATTGTGCACCGTGTAGCCATCTTCAATAAAGCGCTTTACAACTGCTAATCCAATGCCTTTTGTACCGCCTGTAACAATAGCAACCTTAGACATACTTGCTCCTAATTTTAGGGATGTGACTAGTGAGAGTGACCGCAGCCGCCTTCTGCGTGAACATGGCCATGCGAAATTTCTTCACTGGTTGCTTCACGAACCGATACCACTTCTAAATCAAACGTTAGCGTTTTGCCTGCAAACGGGTGGTTTAAATCGCAATCTGCATTAAAGCGGCCTACTTTAACTAATGTTACTTGGTGCTGCCCTTGGTTTGAGTGCACCATCGCAGTCATACCTGGTTTCCACACTTTTACGTCACCTTGTAGGTGCTTAAGTGGAATACGCTGAATTAAATCGTCAACGCGCTCACCGTATGACTCGCTAGGTTCAAGTGTTACGCTAAACTTATCGCCTGCAGCTTTGCCTTCAAGGGCTTTTTCTAAGCCAGGAAGCATGCCTTCGCTGCCATGAATATAGCTAAGCGGCGCGTGGTTTACACTGCTTTCTAGTTGCTCGCCCGCTTCGCTTAAGGTGTAATGAAATTCAACTGCTGAATTTTTGCTAATTTGCATGCTTGTCTCTTTAAGTTTTTGACTAAGTTAAACGCCGATTTTACGCGAAATACCGAGCTTTATAAACTCAGCGTGGTTGAATAAGTGATTTTTGTAGATCTTGCAGTAAATCTTGTTTTTGCTGCGGTTGCTTGGGTTGTTCTGCCTGGGGAATAAATAGCGTTAATTGCGTGCCAGGCTTTAAAATGCTTGAGGCACTTAAGTTGTTCCATTTAGCTAAATCGCTGTGCGGCACTTCGTAAAGCTGGCTAATGCTCCACAAGCTATCGCCTTGTTTTACTTCATAGTCTATTTCTATGGTTGGGATCACGACTTCTTGAGGCTCCAAATATGGACTAATTTGATAATCTATAGTGAGCGATTTGGGGAGCGTTTTAGGCTGTCCAACAAACAGTTTTTCACCTATCCCTATCATATTATTTTGTTTGCCATTGAGCTGCTTTAACGCGCTTACCGACATGCTAAAGCGCCTTGCAATACTGTATAGCGTATCATTTTTTTTAACGATGTATTCGCCTGCAAAATTAGACTTAAAAAACTGACTTTTTAACAGTGCCTCTTGGCCAATAGGTAAAAGCAATGAATGGGGACCATTAGGTGAACTCTGATTTTTTAAATAACCTTGGTTAAGCGCGTGCAACTGTTTTGAGCCAACCCCAGAGAGCTTAGCAATGACCGAAAAATCAAACTGTTGGCCAATGTTCATTAGGGTTGTTATTGGTTTATTAGCAAGTTTAGGGCGCTTAAAGCCTTTTTGCGGGTGCTTTACTAAGTAGCTTAGCGCTAACAGTTTAGGCACGTATTCGGCCGTTTCTTTTGGCAGCTTTAGAGAAAAATAATCGGTACTTTTACCGCGTTTTTTATTTCGCTCAATGGCTCGTTTAACTCGGCCTTCACCACTGTTATATGCCGCTAGTGCGTGAAGCCAGTCGCCATCAAAGCGTTTGTGTAAATAGCTAAGGTATTCAAGTGCGGCATCGGTGGAAGCAAGTACATCTTGTCGTCCGTCATACCACTGATCGGATTTAACCCCAAAATGATGTGCGGTGGCGGCCACTAACTGCCAAACGCCTACCGCTTGCTGCGACGAAGCAATGGTGGGTCTAAAATCACTTTCTACAAAAGGCAATAAAGCCAGTTCCATAGGCAGGCGTTTTTGCTCAATTTTTTTTACTATATGGTACAAATAAGGCGCGGCGCGTTTATTTACAGTGGGTAAATAGTTAGGTTGTTTTAAATACCAGTTAATGCGCTTTTTTAAGGCGCGATTTTGATACACCGTAAAATGTAGGTTGTTGGCAATATGCACCCATAGATTTTTAGCTTTCGCGGGGCGTTTTTTTACAACGTTTTTTTTTGCTTTTACCGGCGGGGCAGGCTTTGCTTGTTGTAATTGTTTTGGCTCTGCTGGCTCAAGGTCAATTTGGTTTTCGTAGCTTGGCTCAAAGTGAGTGAAAATCTGTGGTGCTTCAACAGGCTCTGCATTTTCTGTGGAGCTGCAACCAAACATTAAAATACACGCAAAAATTAAACACAATCCGCGAATTATCATCTCTTTTAAAAGTACCTTTATTTGTTAACACTATTCCGTGTGCTGAGTTAATTGAGCGCGCTTGAGCCCTGCTTGTAAAAATAATTGGCTCGATTTTGTATTTAACGCTTCTTGTTTGTACGGCGCTAATACATCCACAGGGAAACTGTTGATTAGCTCATCAAGTGATTGTTTTTTATTGTTTTTAACATGGGTAGTTAAATTTGTTAAAAACAATAAAGGTTGCTGAAGTTGCGTTTTTTTAAGCACCTCGCCGTGGCCGGGAAGTATTGTACGCAAATTAGGCTGATTAATATAGCGTTTGAGTAGGGCTTGCCAATTTTGTAATTGACCGTGACCAGGGTAGGGTAGCCAATCCACAATATCGCCGCCTATTAGCAGCGCGCCATTATTGGTACTGAGCGTTAAATCGCCGTTTGTATGGGCTTTTTCGGGCTTTATTTGTACGGCAAAGTTCCCTAAATCAATACTTTGTGGCTCACTAATTACAGTTGTAGGTGATTCTAAGTTATAGGTTTTCCAACGTAAAAAACGCTGTTTAGCTAAAGAGAGCTTTTCGCGCCACTGTGTTTGCTGTTGTTCGGGCAATGTGGCTAAGCGCTGATAGCTCAGTTCTATACTTTTTTCATAGCCTGCTAACTTATCATCGTACGCCTGCTGGTATGTGGCAAAGTTATCGGCTACTTGCTTATGCACTATTAGCTGTGCTTTTGGAAAGGCGTTTTGTAATACGGCCATGCCTAGCAAGTGGTCGTCATGAAAGTGGGTCGCTACTAAATAACATAACGGGGTTTTAAGGCGTTTTTTTAACTGTTTTGCCAGTGCTTCAACGGCTGCAAAGTTCCCGCTTGCATCAACCATTAGTGCGCATTGTTCGCCCTCTATGAGCACTTGGTTTGAATCGTAAAAGCGTAGCTTATTTTGTTGTTTTAAAAATTGCACATTGTCGTTAATTTGCTGCCAAGTAACCGCTGCCTGAGTAGATTGAGAAAATAGGCTAAGGGTAATAAAAAGAGCGGGGATTACAGTTACTAAAAGGGGTTTTAACGTCATTGTGTGTCTCTGCGCAGCATTTATTTATTATCATAATAAACAAAAAGCGCACGGGGCGCTTTTTATTTTTTTGTTGGGTCACTCGCCAAGCATTGGCTGAGTTTATCAATGAGTTGATCTTGCTGTTGTTGCTCTACACTGGCGTGCGTTTTAGCTTCTAGTAACTCATGGCTAAGTGTGAGTGCTGCTAAAAGTATCGCTTGTTGTTCGTTGCGAACTGATGAGCGTTGCTTTGTTTGCTCAACCAAGTCATTTAAATTTTTTGCTGCTGCTATTAATGCATCTTCTTGCCCAACAGGGCATGCAAACTGCTGCTCTTTACCTAGCAACTCAACTGTGACCCGCTGGTTTTGCAGCTCAGACATTAGCTTGCCTGTTGTGCGCTTTGTAGTTTATCAAGTAAGCCTGTTAACGTAGAGCTAGCATCTTTTTGCTTTTCTTCGTTTTCAAGGGCTTCTAGTTGTAAAATTTCGTTTTCATCACTTAGCTTTGCATTTTGCTCTTTTAAGCTAGCAACATCCGTTTGTAATTGGTTGTTGCGCTCGATAAGCGAGTCAATCAGTTGTTCGAGTTGTTGAAGAGTTGTGTTGTTCATAAAGGCGCTCATATAACTGTAATTAATGTCATGCAAATGTAAAGCAAAGTGTGTTGTTTTGCCAGCATTTACGGTGGTTTTAGCACAATTTTATTGTTTATTAAGTGATAATTCAGGGTAGGGGCTTTTTTGTTCATAAATGGTTCACTTAACTGCGCGCTTAGCGGTGAATAGGTTGCCAAAATACGGAGCTTGTGGTTCACTGCCGATATTAAATTGCGTATAGCGAAAATCATCCATGCTTAGTTACAGACACTCTTTTCATGCAGGTAACCCTGCCGATGTGCTTAAACATTTAGTACTTGCACAGGTACTTCAATATCAAACCATTAAAGATAAACCCCTCGATTACATTGATACCCACTCTGGTGCGGGGTTTTTTGAGTTAAGTTCATCAGATGCGCAAAAAACACAAGAATACAAAGAGGGCATTGCTAAGCTTTGGCAGCATAGCAGTGAGCACGAGGCGCTAAACGATTATATTTCATTAATTAAATCGTTTAATGATGGGGATGAGTTGGCGTTTTACCCCGGTTCGCCAAAAATTGCTGAGCATTACCTGCGCCGCCAAGACAAAGGCTGGTTTTTTGAATTACATCCGCGCGATTTGCAGTTACTTGAGCAAAACATGCAAGGTAAGCGTTCTATTCGCGTACGTGGCGAAAACGGTTTTGTCGGATTAATAGGGTTACTTCCGCCTGCTTCGCGCCGAGCATGTGTACTTATTGACCCGCCTTACGAGATTAAAGACGATTACGATACAGTTGTTACCACGCTGATAAAGGCGCAGCAGCGTTTTGCTACAGGTACTTATATGATTTGGTACCCTGTTGTTGATAGAGAGCGTATCAATAATATGGAGCAAGGTCTGATTGAGTCGGGCATGCGTAATATTCAATTATTTGAACTAGGTACTGAGGCTGACACTGACGTACACGGTATGACTGCCTCAGGTATGATAGTGATTAACCCGCCCTGGAAATTAAAGCAAACAATGGATAACGTGCTACCTGAGCTTGTTAAGCTTTTAAGTAAACCTAGCGGCTTTTACCGAAGCGAGCAGTTAGTAGATGAATAGTGTGTGAGAGTATTTAAATACGCGCACTAAAAAGCCCAGTTTAACTGGGCTTTTACTTAATTAAAATAGACCGCATTAAAGGTGGCAAGCGTGTTGCCACTGCTATCTTTTAATTCTAAAGACTCGCCTTCTATAGCCCATTTTTGTGTGTTATTGAGCATGTTTAACATCGCTGCTTCTTGCTCCATGCTTTGCGAACACATTTTTTTTGTGCTTGCTAATTGGCTAAACGATATTGAATGTTGCTCTGTACTGTAGCTGCCGCTGACGTTATTACATCCTAAAAAGCCGTTAACACGGTTGTCTTTATCAAATTGTATGAACGGCTCTTTTGTTCTTACACTGACTGTTTGTGCATTAATTGTCACTGCCTTCCAGTATGTATTTGCAAGCGTTACATCACTTTTAGGTGAGGCGACTCTTTCAAGCTCAATTTCGTGAAGGATCCCTGATTTTGCATTTTTAAAAGGGTTGTACTGCCTTGTGCTGGTATAAAGAACCTTGTCTTTATTAATGATTCTGGCTGTGAGGCTGTAGCGGTGTTTATCAACAATGTTGTTGTCATCATACGCAAGCTCTACGGTATACGGTGGCGCTTTGTTTATATCTAGGATTTGTTGGGTGATTATTTCGGCTTTTACGTCTGCTTTTGATACATCCGATAGCGTTACGATCAGTTGCGACCCTGGGCGTGGCATACTGCGATCTTTATAGCTTACTTGAGCGGTCAATCCCATCACGTTTTTTTCTTGTGCTGTAGATTGTGACTCGTTAGCGGGTTTTTCACAGCCCGCTAATGTGAATGCACTTAGTGCTAATAAACCTAAGCTTGTAAATATGCGTTGTTGAAACCTCAATTGATGTTTAGCCATGCTTGCGCTCCTTATTCCTGTATTGCTGGTAAGTGTAGGGGGAGGGAGCTTAATCATGGCTTAATTTTTAAGGCATAAAAAGGCGCTAATGCGCCTTAGCATAAAGCTATTTTTTGACAAACTTAGTTAAAATAACAATGCGTTGGCCCTCTACACGCCCTTCAATATGCTCAGGGTTACTTGTTAAGCCTATGTTGCGTACTGCTGTGCCGCGTTTGGCGGTCAAGCTACTGCCTTTCACATCTAAGTCTTTAATTAGCGTAACGGTATCGCCAGCTTGAAGTACTACGCCGTTACTATCTACATGTTTTATATCGTCATCTTCAGCAAGGGCTTTTTTGGCCCACGCAAGTGTGTCTTCTTCAAGGTAAATCATATCTAGCGCATCTTGTGCCCAGCCACTATCAACAGCTAAGCGTGTAAGCATTCTATAGGCTACCACTTGTACGGCAGGCGTTTGGCTCCACATGCTGTCGTTTAAACAGTGCCAATGTGTTGGGGTAAGCTCGCTGTTGTTTTCTATTTGATCTTTACAGGTTTGACAGGTGTAAATGCATTTATCTGAGTGGGTTTCGGTAACAGGAGGTACTTCGTAAACAGATAAGTGTTCGGTTGCGCTGCACAATTCACACTGATTATTGCTGCGCTCGATTAAGGCTTTTTCAATACTCATAAGGCATTCTTATATAGGAGGAGGTTTACATTTGGCCGTATTATACCCCAGTGGCGGCTCAGGGCGATACTAATCCCTTAAGTTTTGTGCGGGTATTGGCTCTATGTACTTATCTTCGATACGTTTTATATAACCATTGCTGTGTAAGTAAGCAATTGCTTGGTTTATTTTAGGCAATAGGGCTTTATGCTTAGCTAATAACCGTACTCTTAAATATCCGTGCGAATGCTGTGCGCCAAACCCAATTTTAATATTTAACTGCTTAGACCAATACGCTGCGGTGTGAATCCCCATAATGGCAACATCAATACGCGCTTTAGATAATGCAATTAGTAGCTCTTTTTCAGAGGGAAAGTCGACGCGATTATATTTTTCATCATCGTGGTAATCGTAACCAAGTACGGTACCAACCTCTTTCGAATATAAACTTTGTTCAGTTTGATACTGCGCCACTTTATTAGGTAAAGCTATAATCATTTCAGTTGCGGGGATCAGCGGGTCTGAAAAAACATAGTAAGGATTATCCCGCTCGTTTTGGGCTAACCATTTTAAAGAGAACACATCAAAATCTATAAAGCCGTTTTCTAAATACTTGGCAATGCGTTTGGTGGGTAGCTCCACATGATTGACGGTAATATTTGCCTGCGCCATTAAAGCGGTAATAATTTCTGGCAAAATACCAGGGTTTTCTGGGTTACTGGTGTAAAAAGGGTAATGGCTGCCCGATGCACTAACATTATAGTTAAGCTCTGGCTGGCTTTGCTCTGCATTGGCAAATGTAGCAAGGTGGGCAATAAATAAGAATAAAAACAACTTTAAAAAAAACAAATAAATAACCTTTGCTAAACTTTTATGAGTGAGTGCTATGTAATTTAGCTTTACATGCAAGGATTCTAGAATCTTCATGGTAGTTGAATTACAGTATATAACTTAATTGTAATAAACAACGTTAAATAAGATAGGTTTTTATAAGTGAACCCTACAAATATTTTTGAGAACGGGCAAAAGCTAACGCAGTTTGTTGCAAGGCAACCTATTTTTGATGCACAGCAGAATGTGTTTGCCTATGAGCTACTTTATCGCGATTCAGCCCATAACGCATTTCCTGTGGGGACTTCTGATGAGCAAGCAACTAGCCGCTTATTTTTTAATACATTAATGATGTTAGGGCCAGATAAACTTACAGCACATCACTTAGCGTTTATTAATCTTTCTTCCGCCACTATTTTAGAAAACTTTCCAAAATTGCTAGTGCCCCAAAATTGTGTGTTAGAAATCGTTGAGCGTACAAACAAAATAGCAGAGGTTACTCAACGCGTTAAAGCGCTCAAGCAAGAGGGGTACAGGTTTGCTTTAGATGATTACGATGGTGACGATAAGTGGGCGCCATTACTTGCGCATGTTGATTACATCAAAATTGAAATGGACGATGTAATAATTAAGACCAATATGCGGATAAAAAAAATTAAACGCGCTAACCCGCATGCAAAAGTGATTGTTGAGCGCATAGAAACACATGCGCAATTTCATTCGTTAAAAAAAGCGGGTTGCGATTTATTTCAGGGTTACTTTTTTGCACGTCCTGAAATGATCACCTACAAAGATGTGGAGCCGGGCAAAGTGATTGTGTTTGATTTACTGCGCTTTACGGCAAAAGAATCTTTATGCTTTGATGAAATACAAAAGCAAGTAGCCAGAGATGTAGCCATTACAGCGCGTGTATTAAAGTTAGCTAATGCCCGCTCGAGTAGTACCAAATTAACCATTACCTCTATATCGCAAGCGGTTGTGTATTTAGGAGAGGATAGCATCAGGCAGCTAGTTCGCGTTTTAGCACTGAGTGAGTTAGGCGCTGATAAACCGACAGAACTTACAAAGCTTGCGTTAACCAGAGCCCAGTTTATTGCGCTATTGTTAGGTCAGAGTTATCCAAAATTGGTTGGCCAAGGCTATTTGGTTGGGCTATTTTCGGTAATGGATGCAATTTTAGATACAGACCTTGAAGCGATTGTTAAAGAATTTTCGTTAGATGAAAGTATTGCCCAGGCATTATTAAACAATGAGGGCATTTTAGGGCAAAGCCTTGCGCTTATTAGAGCGTTTGAACTAGATGAAATGGATAAAATAGCGACACTAATGCCAGCAATAAACAGTGATCTGCATATAGGGCATATTTTTAATTATGTGCTTGATGCAGTGCTGTATAGTGACGAAATTATTGAGGCTATAGCAGAATAAATATGCGTAATTGGTTATCTATTTTAAGTATTGTGGTTGCATTAGGGCTGTTATTCCCAGGGGTTACTAAGCCCGTATTGACGATTGAGGGTAACATTGATAAATCGCAACTGGCTAAGGTTGGGATAGACATGTTAGCCGAGGAAGGCGATGGCCGGACCCGCAGTATGTTAATGATGTTCTCTAGCATGTTAGGGCTTGATAAATTAGAAGGTGAAATAAACGCGTACAATAAAACCCAAAGTATATGGGGGACTATTAATGAGCTGGCTAGCAATAATAATTTATTTGTAGCGGTGCTTGTTGGGTTGTTCTCTATTGTGATTCCATGTTTAAAGCTACTGATGCAATTGCTGTATTGCTGCTTGTCGGCCAGCGTATTTAAAAATAAGTTAGGTGTAGTTATTTGCGCGCTGAGCAAGTGGAGCATGGTGGATGTGTTTGTTATTGCGTTAATAGTGACTTATTTGGCAGGCAATGCACATGGCCAAAGTAGCGATTTACTCATTATGCATAGCACGTTTGGCGAGGGGTTTTGGTATTTTAGTGCTTATTGTATTTTTGCTATTTTAGCGAGTAGCTTAATTACCCCGCCTAAAAAAGAAAATTAATTATTTGAGTTCGCTCAACAACTCAAATATTATTATTGGGTAATTTACTTAATAGGCTTAGTTTTGCAGCGTTTTTACTCAAATTTGCTCGTTGTTGTGATGTTACTCACGTTTGTGGGGCAAGCCGTCGCGTCTGTAAATCAGCAGTGCGAAATGCCACATATGAGCCTATCAGCAAAGCATGCCACACATGTAATGAGCGAGAGTAAATTGCCTACAGGTATGATGGAAATGGATTGCTGCAATGATGAAGCCGATATTCAAAGTGAGTGTCATTGCCCAATAAATGGCTGTGGAAGCAGCTCTATTCTAACGTACCCAGCCTTATTTACTGCTTTTTCGTTATCGAGTGAAAAAGTTACCCTGTTTAATAGCGGTCTCTCCTCCCCTCCCAGTAATACCTTATATCGCCCTCCTATGTTTGCTTAAACGCAGAATAGGTGTGATACCAATCGACCTGATTATTAAGCCATTTAGCGTGCCAAATAAAGCGTTAACAGCGTTATAAACCTCTCATGTAGAACACCTACATGGCGATGTTTATGCCTTGTTATCACTGTATTTAACTGTTGCTATAAATACTCAATAACTCATTACCATTGGTATGCGTGAAATTTAGCTATATTGGCTTAAAGCGCCTGTTCTGCTTGTTAATTTAAGATTTTTATTTTTAATTTTAGATGGAGCAGGCAATGACCCGCACTGTAATTTTTAAAGCTGTATTACTAAGTGCCACCTTATTTGGTGCTGTATTTAATAGTGATGCCATAGCAAAAGTACCCACCCTTAATTTAACGGATGCCATAAACATGGCGCTCAATAACGAGCCGTGGCTGAGCGCCAGTGAGCAAAAGCAAGCCGCCGCCACAGCGCAAAGTATTGCTGCAGGTACTTTACCAGACCCAGTACTGAGCATAGGTTTACAAAGCGTACCCGTAGATGGCTTTGCGTTTGATCAAGAAAACATGACGCAGTTAAAACTGGGTATAAGCCAAAGCTTTAGCCGTGGTAATAGCCTGGCACTTAGCCAGCAAGCAATAAAAGAAGAAGCACTTGAGCAGCCGTGGCTGAGGGCGCAGCGAAAGGCGCAAGTAAAAGCGAGGGTGATGGAACTGTGGTTAAATGCCTACAGAGCACAGCAAAGTATTGCGTTAATTGAACAAGATAAAGCATTGTTTACCCAGCTAATTGAAGTTACCGTAGCCAGTTACTCCAGTAGCTTAGGCAAAACCCGCCAACAAGATATTATTCGCGCACAATTGGAGCTGACGCGCCTTGAAGATAAACTGATTATATTAGCGCAGCAACTAGACGCCGCTAAACAAGGGTTAGTCCAGTGGTTACCACACAGCATATTAAGCCAACCATTAAGCCAGGCTTTTGCAGCGCCAGCTCCGCTTGCACAATTTAATAGCTTAGACCTTGATGAGCTCATTAAGTTACTTATGGCGCACCCCTCTATGGTGGCAATAGATCAGCGTATAGCCGCTAAACGCACACAAGTGAGCCTTGCTAAACAGAGCTATAAGCCACAACTTGGCGTAAATATGGGTTATGGCTACCGCGCTGATAATCAATTTGGTGAATCGCGTGCTGATTTACTTTCGGTTGGCGTGAGTATTGATTTGCCTTTATTTACCGACAACAGGCAAGATCAGCAAGTTAAAGCCGCTATTGCCACTGTAGAAGCCATTAAAACCGACAAACGCGTGGCGCTACAAAATCTAAAAGGGGAGTACTTTAAAGAGGTTAGCCAGCTTGAGCGAATTAAGCAGCGCCATACGCTTTATCAAAACACATTATTACCGCAAATGTCGCAACAAGCGCAGGCTACTTTAAACGCGTACACCCGTGATGATGGCGACTTTTCTGATGTTATGCGTGCGCGTATTAGTGAGCTAAATGCCAAAATAGATGCGCTTAATATTCAAATAGACAAACATATTATTATTGCTCGCCTAAATTATTACGCAGCCAATTTAGACTCGCTAGTAATGGCTGAGTTACGAGGGTAAAAAATGAAAACGAACTTAAAATACCTTGTAGCACTGCTTACTGGTGCCGCGTTAATGTTTATTGCTAATCGCTGGCTGATTAATGACACAGAGCACTTAGCCACAACCGCTGATAGTAAAAAAGCGAAGCCGTTGTATTGGGTTGCGCCAATGGACAGTAATTATAGGCGTGATGAGCCAGGCCTATCGCCAATGGGCATGGAGCTAGTACCTGTGTATGCAAACACTGAAAACGACAGCCCAGGTACTATAAAAATATCACCTGAAGTGGTTAATAACTTAGGCGTTAAAACCAGTAAAGTGCAAGTTAAAACGCTGCAAAGCAATATTAATACAATCGGTTATGTGCAATACAACCAAGACCAGGTAACCCATATTCATCCCCGAGTAGAAGGCTGGATAGAAACGTTATTTGTAAAAGCGCAAGGGGAGCCCGTTAGTGCTGGTGAGCCTCTTTACACGCTTTACTCTCCTGAGCTTGTGAACGCGCAAGAAGAGTTTTTACTCGCAGTAAATAGAAAAAACAGTGTATTGCTTCGGGCTGCCAAAGCGCGTTTAGAATCGCTAAATGTGTCTGATGGCTTTATTAAGCGCTTAGAAAAAAATAACAAAGTGATGCAAAACATTACGTTTTACGCGCGTCAAAGTGGCGTGCTTGATGAGCTTAATATACGTGAAGGTTTTTATGTTAAGCCCGGCACCTCAATGATGAGTATCGCTAAATTAGAGCAAGTATGGGTAGAGGCAGAAGTATTTGAGCGCCAAGCAGCTTTAGTAACCAAAGGGCTCCCTGTGACGATGACACTTGATTACATCCAAGGTAAGCAGTGGCAGGGCGTAGTAGATTACATTTACCCAGCGCTTAATACTCAAAATCGTACTCTACGTGTAAGGCTGCGTTTTGAAAATACCGCCGGGCTTCTTAAACCTAATATGTTTGCCCAAGTAAGCATTCACACACACAGTAACTCAGTGCAACTTGTTATACCTAAGCAAGCGCTTATTCGTACAGGTGCACAAAACCGAGTAGTACTTGCCCTAGGCAATGGACGCTTTAAATCCGTGGCAGTAAAGGTTGGGCAAATTAGTCAACAAGAGGTGGCTATTCTATCAGGCATTACCAAGGAGGATAGTGTTGTGACTGCTGCGCAGTTTTTAATAGACTCTGAGTCGAGTAAGGACTCGGACTTTGAGCGTATGAGCGCACCAAGCACTCAAGCGATAAGCAATATGCCTGATATGGAAATAGACAAGGCTGAAGCGGTTCAAACAGCCACAGTAATGGGGACCATAAATAATATAAACCCAGCGCAGCGGGTTATTAATATTAGCAGAGAGGCTATTGCTAAATGGAACAGAGGCCCCGCTACGATGGACTTTATACTTGCTAAAGCGCTTGATATTAATGCGCTTTCCCCTAATCAGCAGGTTAATTTTACCTTTAGCATTATCGACGGTGAATTTGTAATAAGCAAAATTGCTGAACACCCCACTGGCAAAGGCGTAGCTCATCACTCAATGCATGGGGAGTCATTATGATAGCTGCTGTTATTCGCTGGTCGATCGTTAATCGCTTTCTCGTTTTGTTGCTGAGTATTATTGTATTTGGCGCGGGTATTTACAGTGTTAAACAGACTCCCGTTGATGCGCTTCCTGATTTATCAGATGTACAGGTCATTGTTAAAACCAGCTACCCAGGCCAAGCGCCCCAAGTAGTGCAAGACCAAGTTACCTTCCCGCTTACTACGGCCATGCTGTCTGTGCCTGGCGCTAAAACGGTGCGTGGTTTTTCGTTTTTTGGCGACTCATATGTGTATATTATTTTTGATGAAAATACCGATATTTACTGGGCCCGCAGCCGCGTTCAAGAGTATCTAAGTCAGGTAGAAAGCCGCTTGCCGACTAGCGCAAAAGCGCAACTTGGACCCGATGCCACAGGAGTGGGTTGGGTTTATTTATATGCGTTAGTTGATAAAACAAATCAGCTCAATATTAGCCAACTTCGTAGCTTGCAAGATTGGTTTCTAAAATTTGAACTACAAAGCGTTGAAGGGGTATCTGAAGTGGCCACTGTGGGTGGCATGATAAAGCAGTACCAAGTGGTTGTAGACCCCATTAAGTTACGTGCTCATGACCTTCCTCTTAGTTTGATACAAACGGCTATTAGCCAAGGTAATCAAGAAACTGGCGCCTCAGTAATCGAAATGGCTGAAGCTGAATACATGGTAACCAGCACAGGTTATATTAAAAGTGTCGCCGACTTAGAAGCCATTCCATTAGGAATTAATGCCCAAGGAAGTGCATTACAATTACGAGATGTAGCAAATGTACGCTTAGGCCCACAAATGCGACGAGGCATTGCAGAGCTTAATGGCGAAGGCGAGGTTGCGGGTGGCATTGTGGTGATGCGTTATGGCGAAAATGCCCAAGAAACGATTTCTCGGGTAAAAGCAAAACTTGAGTCATTAAAACAAGGGTTACCCGAAGGGGTTGAAATAATACCGGTTTACGACCGCTCCACGTTAATAAAAAGCGCGGTCGATAACCTGAGCAGTAAATTGTTTGAAGAGCTCATTATTGTTGCCTTAGTGTGTGTGGTATTTTTATTTCATGTGCGCTCATCGCTGGTGGCTATTATAACCTTGCCTATGGGTATATTAATGGCTTTTATTGTGATGTATTGGCAAGGTGTAAACGCGAATATTATGTCGTTAGGCGGGATTGCTATTGCCATTGGCGCAATGACAGATGGTGCTATTGTAATGATAGAAAACATGCATAAACATATGGAAAAAACGCCACTAACCAAGCAAAACCGTTGGCAAATAGTGACTAAATCGGCCACGGAGGTCGGCCCTGCGTTATTTTTTAGTTTACTCATTATTACAGTAAGTTTTATGCCTGTATTTATTTTAGAGGCGCAAGAAGGGCGCATGTTTGCCCCGCTTGCTTATACAAAAACGTATGCGATGGCAGCCTCTGCCGGTTTAGCGATAACCTTAGTGCCGGTGCTAATGGGCTACTTTATTCGGGGTAAGGTCATTTCTGAGCATAAAAACCCTGTTAATAGAGCCTTGGTTGCAGGGTATAAACCGCTGTTAGCCACCGTACTTAAATTTCCAAAAAGTACGTTATTTATTGCATTTATAGTGACGGTTATAGGCTTTTATCCGGTAAATAAAATAGGCAGTGAGTTTATACCTTTGCTAGATGAAGGCGACTTAATGTATATGCCAACAACTTACCCAGGGCTTTCTATTGGTGAAGCACGAAAAATTTTACAGCAAACAGACAAGCTCATAGCCTCAGTGCCAGAAGTAAAAACTGTATTTGGCAAAATAGGGCGAGCTGATACCGCTACCGACCCCGCACCGCTGACAATGATTGAAACCTTTATTCAATTTAAGCCCAAATCACAGTGGCGAGAGGGCATGACGAAGCAAAAAATTAAAGCCGAGCTAGAAAGCTTAGTTGCATTACCGGGCCTTACAAATGCGTGGGTTATGCCAATAAAAACACGGATTGATATGCTTGCCACCGGTATTAAAACGCCCGTAGGTATTAAAATTGCAGGCCCAAGCTTGTTAGAAATTCAAAACATTGGGCAGCAAATTGAGCAGTTGTTAAAAGATGTGCCTGGCACAGCCTCTGTGTATTCAGAGCGTGTGGCCACAGGGCGTTATATTAAAGTGGATATAAACCGCGAAAAAGCAGCACGGTATAATCTAAATATAGCCGACATACAACAGGTTGTAGCCACTGCCATTGGCGGCTCAAACGTGACTGAAACAATTGAAGGGCAACAGCGTTACCCGGTAAATTTACGCTACCCGCAGCGCTTTCGTTCTTCGCCTGAAGATTTAAAATTATTACCTATTATTACACCATCAGGACAACATATTGCACTTGGTGATGTTGCTAAAGTATTTATTGAAGATGGCCCTACCGGCATTAAAAGCGAAAACGCGCGTTTAAATGGGTGGAGCTTAATTGATATTAAAGGCAGTGATATTGGCAGCTATGTAGCACAAGCACAGCAAGTACTTAGCGATAATCTACAATTACCTGCTGGTTATTCAATTACGTGGGCAGGGCAGTACGAATACATGCAACGCGCAAAAGCAAAGCTTACTTATGTGATACCGCTTACACTCGCGATTATTGTAATACTGCTATACCTTAATTTTAAATGCCTAAGCGAAGTACTTATTATTATAGCCACCCTTCCTTTGGCTATGGTGGGCGGCATTTGGCTAATGTACTTTGAAGCGTTTAACTTTTCGGTGGCAGTGGGTGTAGGGTTTATTGCATTGGCTGGTGTTGCCGTAGAAATAGGCGTCATTATGCTTGTATATTTAAACCAAGCTTATACAGCGCAACAACAGCAGTGCGAGCAAACCGAAACTGCATTTAACTTACAAGCGCTACAACACGCTATTATGCAAGGTGCAGGGCTAAGAGTGCGCCCCGTAATGATGACGGTAGCGACAATTATTGTTGGTTTATTACCTGTTTTATACGGTACAGGCACTGGCAGCGAAGTAATGAGCAGGATAGCTGCGCCTATGGTAGGCGGCATGTTAAGTGCGATTATACTTACATTATTAGTTATCCCTGCCGTGTATTTACTGTGGAAAAAGCGGCATATTTCTCATTAAAGCTCGGGGCAATGCGCTTTGTATTGCCCTATAAAAATTACCCGTATTTTGTAACTTGTACCAGATAAACCGCCTAGCTCCTCTTTTTTGTTATTTAATTCGTTGTTTTTAATAAAGTTTATGTTGGCACGTTTTACGCAACTCATCGCTTATACAGTCAACTCAGTAAGGAATGCACATGCAAGTTAAAACAATTAAAGAAGTGTACGATTGGACCGTTTTATTTCACACACAAATGGCGGCAAATTTTTACAGCGTTAAGGAGTTGCTTGACGAACGTAATGCAATGCTAGTGGACTATTATTTAGATTATGAAAAAAAGTTAGCTGAAGACCTAGTTGGCTTTAAAGCAATTACTGAGATCAATACTTTAGATACTTACAGCTACGAATACTTTGCAGATAACCCCGAGCTAATTACGTTTAAGGATATAAGCAAAGACCAAGAGTTTGATGAAAAGGTTATTCAAAATTATCTCTCTGAGCAGCATAAAAAAGTAATCGAACTTTACGAGTACTTATTAGAGCGCGCAGAAACAGAAAACGGTAAAGAAAAGCTCGAGCAAATTTTAGAGCTCGAGAAGCAAGGCATTAAGCAAATGATGCAAAGCTCAAACCGCCATATGGATATGTAAGCCCAACATGTAAAGGCTCGCTTTAAGCGAGCTTTTTATTACTAAATGCACTCAAACTCAATCCCCGCTTTTTTTAAATAGAGTTGTTCTTGCTCAAGATCCGCTTGAAGTAGAGTATGCTCTTGCAAGTAGCCATTACTAAATTTAATAAACAACCCTAAGTTGCTTGCGCTTATTACCATATCAGGCTTTAAGCTAACTTGGCGTTTTTGATTAAATAAAATAGCTAAGCGTAAAATAACAATAAGCTTAAGTACGTGCTTTTGAGAAATAGTTAAAAACTCTGGCAGCTCAGTCAGTTTAATTTTTTTACGATAAAAGCGTATAAGTGAGCTTAAAATAAGTTGCTCTTGCTGCGTAAAACCGGGTAATTGACTATTTGCCACTATATAAGCGCTGTGTTTGTTAATGCCTGAAGAGTTAATGGATAAACCAATTTCATGTAATTTTGCTGCCCACGTCAGCAACGCAACATCATCGTTGTTATCTAGATACCACACATTTTTTAGCTGTTTATAAAGCCAAATAGCCGTATCCGCAACACGTGCTGCGTGTGTTTTATCAGCGGTGTAGCGCCCACTTAAATTATTAATAGTGTTTGAGCGAATATCCTTGTCGGCCAGCTTCTGCTGCATTTCGTGCAGTAACCCTTCTCGTAATGAAAAGTCGCTATAGGTAAGCTCTTTAATGGCAAACTCTGTAAATATTGCGATTAAAATTGCTAAGCCGCCACATATACTTTGTTGGCGCTCAGGTGTAAGCCCTGCAATAACTAAGTTATCAATATGTTTAGCGCTAATAAATTGCTGCTTTAACGTGAGCAAATCATCGTAAGTAATATTTGGCTGTTGCGGATTTGCAGCGCTTATCATCGCTAAAATTGACTTTATCGTGCCTGAAGTGCCAATAACAGTTTGCCAATTTTCGCTTACATAGTTAGAAAAAATCGCTTCAAGTTCTTGCTCGGCTTTTATTTGCGCTTTGTTAAAGCGTTTGGCCGTTATTTTTCCATCGCTAAAAAACTGCTTTGTAAAGCTAACGCAGCCCATATTACGACTAGATAAAAGCTTATGCTTAAAATGTTTCCCTATTATAAGCTCGGTACTGCCACCGCCAATATCGATCACTAAGCGGTTTTCTTCATTATGAACATAATGTGCAACGCCCTGATAAATTAAGCGTGCTTCTTCTTGGCCTGCAATTACATCAATATGAAAAGGAAACACATTACTTGCTTGTGCTAAAAAGGCATTAATATTTTTAGCTCGCCTAAAGGTGTATGTAGCCGCCACTTTTACGTTACTGGCAGGAAAATCGTGCAACGTTTTAGCAAATTGCTTTAGCACCACTAAAGCACGACCGATGGCTGCCTGGCTTAAGCGAAACTTGTCATCTAATCCATCAGCTAAATAAACGCGTTGTTTTTCTTTATGTAGAATTTGCAAAGTGCCGTTCACTTCCCGAGCAACCACTAAATGAAAGCTATTGGAACCTAAATCAACGGCAGCAATGGAAGGATGATCATTCATTATAATAAGTGTGTTCCCATTTTTTTAGATAATCGTAAATGGCTATTTGAGAGCGAATTTTTTTACGGTTACCCCGTCTTACATAAGCGTTTTTTTGTTCGCTATCAATAATACGTGCTTTGGTACGGTCTTTAAATTGTAGCTCTAATATATCAATTATGAGCCGCTTTAACTTAACATCTAATATAGGCACGCCTACCTCAACACGGTGATCTAGGTTACGTGTCATCCAATCAGCAGAGGATATAAATACTTTTTCATCGCCATTATTTCCAAATACCATGACCCGAGGGTGCTCTAAAAAGCGGTCAACGATACTAATTATCTTAATATTGTCGCTAAGTTGAGGCATCCCAGGAATAAGTGAGCACATGCCACGTACAATAATTCTAATTTTAACCCCTATTTTGCCAGCAAGGTAAAGCCTATCTACCAGCTCTTTATCAGCGAGGTTGTTTACTTTTACAGTAATTTTGCCCGGTTTGTTGTTATTAACATGGTCAATTTCGTTATTGATTAAATTAAGCAGCGTTTCACGGGCATTTATTGGCGAAAGCATCAGGTGGTCAAATTTAAAGGGTTTATAACTGCTCTCTATAAATCTAAATACGCTGTCGCTTTCTTCACAAATGCCAGTGTGGCGAGTAAATAAGCTAAAGTCAGTGTAAATTTTGGCTGTTTTTTCATGAAAATTGCCTGTGCCTATATGAGCGTATTTTACTATTTGGCCTTTTTCTTTACGGTGCACGACACATAATTTGCTGTGCACTTTTAATGCGGGTATACCAAAAATCACTTTAATACCTGCACTGCTTAGCACCTTTGCCCATTCAATATTATTTTGCTCGTCAAAACGTGCTTTTAACTCGACCATAACGGTCACTAATTTTCCGTTTTTAGCGGCATTAATTAATGAAGAAATTAACCTAGACTTACTCGCTACACGATAGATATTTACCTTTATTTGTGTAACTTTGGGGTCAAATGCCGCTTGGCGCACATATTCAAGCACATGGTTAAAGGTATGATAGGGGTAATAAAGTAAAATATCTTGCTCACTAATGGCATCAAATACACTGGCGTGCTTTTTAAATGCACTACTTTGCAATGCGGGAAGGGGTTTGTTTTCTAAATATTGGCGCCCTACATTAGGGAACGTTATAAAGTCTCTAAAATTACGATAACGCCCCCCAGGAATTAACGCATCATGATGCGTGACACCGAGGCGCTTTTTCATCACTTTGAGCATGCTTTCAGGCATGGCTTGATCGTAAACTAACCTTACCGGCTCGGCATAAATACGTTGTTTTAATCCTTTGGACATTTTATCAAGCAAGCCAGCTTCTAGTTCATCATCTAGGTTGTACTCGGCATCGCGGGTTAATTTTATTGCATAACCGGCAATGCTTTTATAAGAAAAAAAACTACTAAATACATCATTTAAAAAGTAAGTGATTACATCGTCAAGCATCACAATAGTTTTATGGCGGCGGGTTTTTTCTGGAGGCAGGTTTATAAAGCGATCAACCCTGTCGGTGGGTACCTCAAGCATGGCGTAATAACTTTTTTCATCACTCATTTCTACAAATAGGTAGGTCATGGTGTCGTTTATATAGTCGGAGTAATCTTTGTTTTCGTTTAGTAAAATAGGAGAGGTGTGCTGTAGAACGTGCTCATGAAAATAATTTTTTAGCCAGTTTAAATGAAACACGCTTAGCTCATCAGGGCGGCTCACGTGAATATTATGATGGTTTAGGTCGACTAATACTTGCTGATGAATGTGGTTAAACTTTTTACCTAACTGACGCACTTTTTTTTGTATCTCGCTAAGTAGTATTTCGTCTTCTTCAAAGTTAGCATCGGGGAGTTTATTTAGTAAAATTCGGCGTTTTACCTCTGCAACACGTACTCTAAAAAACTCATCTAAGTTATTAGAAAAAATACCTAAAAAACGCATGCGCTCGATAATTGGGTTATTTTTATCTTTAGCTTCTTGAAGCACACGCTCGTTGAATGACAGCCAGCTTAGCTCTTTGGCAAAATATTCAGTTGTTTGAGAGGGAGTTATGTGGGCATTCATCTCTATTCCATTATTAGGATATGCTTTAAGTTTAATTTGGGCTGTGTATACGCTTAGGGGAATTGCAATGTAAAAAGCGATAACACGAGTAATAATCAGCCCTTTTTATTTAAATTTACGCCAGTTAGATGACATAAAAATGACTGCCGTGTCATTTTTATGTCAAGGGCGTGCTAGTTTAGGCCTCTTCAATATCTACAATTAAGTCACTGGTAATTGATTCAAGCGCATCAATCACTTCTTCTTTGTTCATACCGCTGGGTAAAGTAACCGTGGCGACAGCACTAAAAATAGGCACTCCCCAATTTGGCGCGCTCTGCTGTCTTGAGTTTAAATGAGTGATGCTTGCGCCTTTATGGCGTATTACACTTGCCAGCTCTTGTACAATACCAGGTCGGTCGTTGCCGGTAATAACAAAGTTTATTTGTTCTTTGCTGCTTGGCTCTACCTCTGTGTTGCCGGTTTCAATACGTACATCGAGTTTAGGTAAGGCATTTAATGCATTTTGTAATGCTTCAAAGTGTTCCTGGGCTACTTCAACCTGAATAATACCTGCAAAGTGACCAAGTAAGTGGCTTAAATTACTGCTTAGCCAGTTTCCCTTATTTTGCAAAATAACAGATGAAATGCTTTCTACTAATCCGGGCCGGTCTTGCCCTAAAATGGTGATCACCAACTGCTTCATAAATAGCTCTCTCTAAGCCTGAAAATGTAAATGCGTAGGCATTAATTATGTGTAATGTTTCTATCAATGTAGGGGGTAAAATAAACGCATAGAAAACTACTCGTTTATTACTACTTATTTGTATATTTATCGTTGTATTTTTTTAGCTTAAGCGCTGTTGTCTTCATTCGTTATACATAGTTTTAGTATTGTCTGCGTTAAATTGTTTGTCCAATAAAAGCACAAATTAGTTCCTACAAAAACATAAATCCACACTGAATCAATTAACAATTTTATAGCACTTTTGATAATAAGTGTCATCGTATTGTGCTTTCTGCTCAGGAACGCCCAGTTTTCACTCGCTTTGAGCAGTACGTATTTCGTTTAACCATAAAAGTGTAAATAGGTAATGCGTAATAAACGTATAAATATAGATGAGCTAAATACTGCAAAGCGCGCTATTGAGTACCTAATAAAGGGGCTGTTTTAAAGCCTTGCAGCGGGTATTTATTACATCTGTAACATTACTGTCATCTTGATGAAATATAATTCGCGCAACAACAGAATTAAAGGGTGTGTTGATGACTTCCAATCCGAATAAGCCGACTTTAAATACGGATCGAAGCCGTCTATTTAAAGACCGGTTTGCAAAGTGGGGTATTTCCGCAGGCGGAGTAATGGTATTAATAGCATTGTTATTAATATTCTTTTACCTTCTTTATGTGGTACAACCAATTTTTGAGTCAGCAAAAGTAGAAAAGCGTAACAGCTTTAACGTTACTAATGCTGATCAAATCGTGGGCTTAGGTGTTGAGGAACAAACAGAGGTTGCCTTTTTGCTATCCCAGCAAGGCGAGGTCATTTTTTATAGTGTGCAAGATGGCAGCTTTGGTCAAAAGCTTAAAACATTAAGCGCTAAGCTACCAAGTGATGCATCAAGCTTTGCAAACAGTGCGCCGTTTCAGGGGCATTATGCGTTTGGCTTAGAAAATGGCTCAGTGATGCTTGTCGCACCTAAGTTTTTAGTCACTTTTCCAAATAATCAAAGAAAGCTAACACCGCGTCTAGATTACCCTCTTGGCGAAATGGCATTAGAAGTTGACGATCAAGGTGCAGCCATCAAGCGCTTTGCATTTAGCCATTATGAAGATAAAACAGCTGTTGTTGCTTTAACCGAAGACAAGCGCGTGTTGTTTAGCAGCTTTGTGGCTGAGGAAAACATGTTCACTGGTGAAGTTGAATGGGTAGTTGAGCGCACCGAACTTGATGTAAATGGGCGTATAGACGAGCTATTAATTTCGCCGGATACCACCCGAACTTTTGTGCGTTCAGCTAATCAAATTTATGTTTACGATACCCGCTATCCAGATGATGTAGAACAGATCCAGTTACTGTCAGCTAATGAAGAAAACGCTAATATAGTATCAGCCCAGCTGCTTGCTGGTGCTAACTCGCTAATGTTGGCAAACGACAATGGTGAAGTCTCGCAGTGGTTTGAGGTGAACACGGATAGCGGTCGTGAGTATCAAAAAATTCGCTCGTTTGAAACAACGAAGCAAAGTAAGCTGAATATTTTCACTGAGTTTTATCGTCGTACTTTCTTTACAACAAGTAGTAACGGTGAGTTAGGTATTTATTACACCACAAGCGAGGCAAAACTTTGGCAAGGTAAAGTCAGTGAAGGTGAAATTAAAAACTTTGCTATAGCCCCACGTTCAAATGCAGCGCTAATTTTAGCCGATAACCAACTAACCGTATTAGAGATTCATAATGAACACCCAGAGGTTACATGGTCAGCCCTGTGGCAAGAGGTATGGTACGAAGGTTACCCAGAGCCAGGCTACATTTGGCAATCTACCTCAGCAAGCGATGACTTTGAGTCTAAATTTTCTTTAGTTCCTATTTCGTTTGGTACCTTAAAAGCTGCGCTGTACGCCATGCTGTTTGCAGTGCCTATTGCGCTCTCTGCTGCTATTTACACCGCATACTTTATGTCGAGTGAGCTACGTAGAGTGGTAAAGCCGACCGTCGAAATTATGGAAGCTCTGCCTACAGTAATACTCGGATTTTTAGCTGGCCTGTGGTTAGCGCCACTTATAGAAGAGCACTTACCTGCCATTGTTGGTTTACTTATTTTATTGCCATTAGGTGTATTAGCCACCGCACTAGGCTGGACTAAGTTACCAGCGAGTATTCGCCATAAAATCCCTGAAGGGTCACATTCTATTCTGCTAATTCCGGTCGTGTTATTTATTGGCTGGCTGTCGTTCGCGATGAGCGAAACAGTCGAGCTTTGGATGTTTGATGGAAATGTACGTCAATACTTAACCAATGAACTTGGTATGACGTTTGACCAACGTAACTCGTTAGTTGTGGGTATTGCGATGGGCTTTGCGGTTATTCCTACTATTTTTTCGATTGCGGAAGATGCCGTATTTAGTGTGCCTAAACACTTATCAAATGGTTCACTTGCACTTGGTGCTACACAATGGCAAACGCTAGTGCGTGTTGTACTACTTACAGCAAGTCCAGGCATTTTCTCTGCTGTGATGATGGGCCTTGGCCGTGCAGTAGGCGAAACCATGATTGTATTAATGGCAACCGGTAATACGCCGATTATGGATTGGAGTATTTTCCAAGGTATGCGTACTTTAGCTGCAAACATTGCGGTAGAAATGCCTGAATCAGAAGTAGGCAGCTCGCACTATAGAATACTATTCTTAGCAGCATTTGTACTATTCATATTCACCTTTGTTTTCAACACAGTGGCTGAGTTTGTTCGTCAGCAGCTGCGTGAAAAATACAGCTCAATGTAAGTGGAGAGACACGACATGGTAAAGCAGTGGTTTAAGTCTGGTTCTCCTTGGATTTGGATGACAGGCGGTGCAGTAAGCATCAGCTTAATCTCAGTTCTTGGTTTATTAGCAATGATAGCTTGGAAAGGGTTAAGCTTTTTCTGGCCATCGGAGGTGGTTCAATTTGAGCTAGAAGGGTCTATTTCAAAACAAACCATAATTGGTGAAGTTTACGACCGAGAGCTCGTACCTACGGCACGTTTAGCGGCAACCGGTATTGATGTTTCAGGCTTTAATAAAGATGAAGTTGAGCGCCTACTTATAAAAACAGGTAACCGCGAATTTGTAGATTTAGATTTTCGCTGGATATTAGAAACTGATATTACTGAGCAAAGTACACCGGCTACGCTTGCTGTATTTGAGCGTAGTAAAAACGGTAACTTTTATGGTTACATCGAAGGTGTAATTAAAGATGGAAAGCCGGTTACTGGCGATAAAATCGAAACCTTACATGAGTTAGTAGAACGTGCGGTTGATTTAAACGATGAAGCGCTTGATTTACAAAATGGCGAAATTGGTCATATTAACTACGAGCTTGAGCGTTTACGCCTACAAGAAAAAGCCTACCTACTTGATGACGAGCTAACTGATGAGCGTGTTGCTGAGCTTGCCCAGGCACGTGCCGAGTTACGTAATGAATACGCAGTACTTGAAAAAGAGCTATTTTCACTGCGTAAAAAAGCCAAGCGTGACCAAGTATTAGTTAAAGATATGCGCGGTGAAGTGGTCACCATTCCACTGTATCAAGTACTTGATGTTTGGCTGCCGAACGACATGGGCTTTTTCTCAAAACTAGGCCATTACTTTGTTCAATTGGGTAAGTTTGTATCAGACGACCCACGTGAAGCTAACACCGAAGGCGGCGTATTTCCTGCAATATTTGGTACTGTATTTATGGTAATGCTGATGGCTGTTATTGTGACTCCATTTGGCGTAGTTGCTGCAATTTACTTGCATGAATACGCAGCTAAAAATGCAGTAACTAAGATGATTCGTATTGCGGTAATAAACCTTGCCGGTGTCCCGTCTATTGTTTATGGCGTATTTGGACTGGGCTTTTTTGTATACATGCTTGGGGGAAGTCTGGACCAATTATTCTACCCCGAAGCCGCACCAACACCAGTATTTGGTACACCCGGTGTAATGTGGTCGGCACTTACATTAGCTATTCTTACATTACCGGTTGTTATTGTATCAACTGAGGAAGGCTTATCACGTATTCCAAGTACAGTACGCGATGGTTCATTAGCGCTTGGTGCCACCAAGGTTGAAACCTTATGGCGAATTATTATTCCTATGGCAAGCCCTGCAATCATGACAGGTTTAATACTTGCTGTTGCGAGAGCGGCCGGTGAAGTTGCACCATTAATGTTGGTAGGTGTTGTAAAAATGGCCCCTACGTTACCCCTTGACGGTAACTTCCCATATTTTCACTTAGATAGAAAGTTCATGCACTTAGGCTTTCATATTTATGATGTAGGCTTTCAAAGCCCTAATGTTGAAGCGGCGCGCCCGCTGGTATACGCAACGGCCTTCTTATTGGTGTCGGTGATTATTACCCTCAACATAACAGCGATAGGCATACGTAATCATTTACGTGAAAAATTCAGATCGCTTGAACACTAATTAGTAAAGAATTATAGGTAACAAACATGATTACAGTCGCTCCACAAGTAAACCAAGCTAATACAGGCTTAAAGTTAGACTTAGAAAACTTAACTGATGACCAAAAAGCGTTAGAGATTAAGGACCTTGATCTTTACTATGGTGAAAAGCAAGCGCTTAGCAAAGTGAATATGAATATTCCTAAAGGTCAGGTAACCGCGTTTATCGGCCCATCGGGTTGTGGTAAATCAACCCTATTGCGATGCATTAACCGCATGAACGATTTAGTCGATGTGTGTCGTATTGAAGGTGAAATATTACTTCATGGTCAAAACATTTACGATAAAAAGGTCGATGTGGCCGCGCTTCGTCGTAACGTAGGTATGGTGTTTCAACGTCCTAACCCATTTCCTAAATCGATTTATGAAAATGTGGTTTATGGCCTACGCTTACAGGGTATTAAAGAAAAGCGTAAGCTAGATGAAGTAGTAGAGCAATCACTTCGTGGTGCGGCACTATGGGATGAAGTAAAAGACAGATTACATGATAGCGCATTTGGGCTATCGGGTGGTCAGCAACAGCGTTTAGTTATTGCCCGTTCAATTGCAATTGAGCCTGAAGTACTATTACTTGATGAACCAACGTCGGCACTTGACCCAATTTCTACATTGGTTATTGAAGAGCTAATTAACGATTTAAAAAATAAATTTACCGTAGTCATTGTTACGCACAACATGCAACAAGCTGCACGTGTATCTGATCAAACGGCCTTTATGTACATGGGCGAATTAATCGAATACTCAGATACTAATACCTTATTTACAACGCCTAGCAAAAAGAAAACAGAAGACTACATTACAGGCCGTTACGGCTAGTCCTTGCTTGGTTATTGTGAACGAATTTAAGAGAAGGTAATTATGGAACATAATATAAACAAACATATATCTGGTCGCTTTAATCAAGAACTAGAAAATGTTCGTAACCATGTACTAAACATGGGTGGCTTAGTTGAGCAACAGCTAAGCAGTGCACTTGACGCAGTAAGCCGTAACGATGCTGAACTAGCACAAAAAGTACGCCAAAACGATTACAAAGTGAATGCAATGGAAGTAAGCATCGACGATGAGTGTACACGCATTATTGCTCGTCGCCAGCCCGCAGCAAGCGATTTGCGCTTGGTTGTTGCTATTGCTAAAACAATTGCCGATTTAGAGCGTATTGGCGATGAAGCTGAGCGTATTGCTAAAGTAGCTTTGGACTCATTTACTAAAGATCAGCAAGATTTATTAGTGAATATTGAAAATATGGGACGCCAAGTATTAAAAATGCTACATGATGTACTTGATGCATTTGCGCGTATGGATGTACAACGCGCCTTTGAAGTACATAAAGAAGATTCAAAAGTTGACCGTGAATATGAAGCAATTACGCGCCAAATTATGACTTATATGATGGAAGATCCACGCTCAATCCCAAAAATTATGGATTTAGTATGGTCTGTACGTTCATTAGAGCGTATTGGGGACCGTTGCCAAAATATTGCGGAATACATTATATATTTTGTTAACGGAAAAGATATTCGTCATACATCTCAAGAGGATATAGAAAAATCGTTGTAATATTTTTTCTATCATTCTTTTTTATTAAAGCGGCTTAATGCCGCTTCATGCATTGTTAGCTGCGGTGAAATAATAAAAAGCGTTCACAATCGCGGCTAATACTGTAAAATTCATGCTGCAAAGCATATCAATTTGATTAAAGGGTCAGTTATGCCTACAAACGCGTTTTTAGGGGTATTTGCAAAATCTCCTATCAAACCAATGGAAGAACACATCAAGAAAGTTCATCAAGCAAGCAAAGCTTTGATACCTTTCTTTAATCACGTATTTAAAGAAGAATGGCAGCAAGCAGAAGAGCTTCGTTTAACTATTCGTAATTTAGAGCGTGAAGCTGATGATATGAAAAGAGATATACGCTTACAATTACCGCGTGGTTTATTTATGCCGGTAGAGCGTACAGATCTGCTCGAACTCGTAACTCAACAAGATAAAATAGCAAATAAAGCAAAAGATATTGCAGGGCGCGTAATTGGTCGTGAAATGACTATTCCTAGCGCTATGCAGGCAGACTTTTTAGCTTATCTAACACGTTGTGTTGATGCGACTAAACAAGCATCAAAAGCAATTAATGAGTTAGAAGAGTTATTAGAAACGGGTTTTAAAGGTCGCGAGGTTACCTTAGTTGAAAAAATGCTCGTAGAATTGGATGCCATAGAACAAGACACGGATGAAATGCAAATTAAAGTACGCCGCCAACTGCGTGATGTAGAAAGCGAGCTAAACCCAATTGATGTTATGTTTTTATACAAAATAATTGAATGGGTTGGCGAGCTTGCAGATATTGCAGAGCGCGTAGGATCACGTCTTGAGCTGATGTTAGCTCGTTAATTTATACAAATCAGTTCAAACGAAAGATTAAGGTTACACAATGGATATCATTGCATCTTACGGCACGGTATTAGTTTTAATTGCCGCAGCAGTCGGCTTTTTTATGGCTTATGGTATTGGCGCGAACGACGTCGCTAATGCGATGGGTACTTCGGTAGGTTCTAAAGCGTTAACAATAAAACAAGCAATTATTATTGCGATGGTTTTTGAATTTGCTGGTGCTTATTTAGCGGGGGGTGAGGTTACATCAACAATTCGTAAAGGTATTATTGATGCAGCTCCTTTTGCAGCGCTGCCTGATTTAATGGTTTTAGGTATGATCTCTGCGCTTTTTGCAGCGGGTACTTGGCTATTAATCGCCTCATTTTTAGGTTGGCCTGTTTCAACTACTCACTCAATTATTGGTGCAATCATAGGTTTTGCATTAGTTGCAGTGGGTACAGAGGCTATTCAGTGGAATAAAGTTGGAGGTATTGTAGGTAGTTGGATTATAACACCGGCAATTTCAGGCTTTATTGCTTACTTAATATTTATGAGTGCGCAAAAGCTAATTTTTGATACCGATGCACCGCTTAAAAACGCGAAGCGCTTTGTACCTCTGTACATGGGTTTAGCGGGTTTTATTATGGCGCTAGTAACAATTAAGAAAGGCTTAAAGCATATAGGTATTAATCTAGGTGCTACAGAGGGCTACTTAATTGCTATCGCGATTGCTGTGATTGTAGCTATTATTGGTAAAATTGCGATTTCACGTTTAAATATCGACCCTAAAGCTGATAAACAAATGCAATTTAATAACGTAGAAAAAGTATTTGCGGTATTAATGGTATTAACAGCGTGTTGTATGGCGTTTGCGCATGGCTCAAACGACGTAGCGAATGCAATTGGCCCACTAGCTGCGGTTGTGAACATTGTTGAAAGCAACGGTGAAATCGCTAAAAAAGCGGCTATCGCATGGTGGATTTTACCACTCGGTGGTTTTGGTATTGTTGCGGGTCTTGCTATTTTAGGTAAAAAAGTAATTAAAACAATAGGTGAAGGTATTACACATTTAACGCCTAGCCGTGGCTTTGCTGCAGAACTTGCGGCTGCATCAACCGTTGTTATTGCATCAGGTACTGGTATGCCAATCTCTACTACACAAACCTTAGTTGGTGCGGTATTAGGTGTAGGTATGGCACGCGGTATTGCTGCTCTTAACATGGGTGTTATCAGAAACATTGTAGTTTCTTGGGTAATTACATTGCCAGTTGGCGCTGCCCTTGCTATTGTTATTTTCTACGTACTAAGAACCGCGTTTGGGGTTTAACAAAAAAGTACTCAAAGACTTTTAGCTTGAAAAGATCTCAACGCCTTTGGTGTTGGGGTCTTTTTATTTGTGGAAAGAAAAAATGACCAACCTACCAAGTATTAAACAGCTGCAGTATTTATTAGCTGTACATCAGCACCAGCATTTTGGCCGTGCAGCAAGTGCGTGCTTTATTGGGCAATCTACTTTAAGCAGTGCAATTCAAAACCTTGAAGAAACACTCGGTTGTCAGCTAATAGAGCGAGAGAATCGTAGCCTCATGTTTACCAGTATTGGTGAAGAAGTTGTTGAACGCTCTCGTAAAATTATCAACGATACAATTAGTTTAAAAGAGTTAACCAAAAGCTTTCTAACGCCACTCAGTGGCAAGTTAGTGGTAGGGGTTATACCTACTATTGCAAGCTTCATAGCAGCGCCTTTGTATCATTTTTGTAAGCAAACCTTTTGTGATTTAGAACTGGTACTTGTTGAAGATACCAGCGATAAGTTATTAGATAAGCTTGAACACGGCCATATTGATTTAGCGTTGTTAGCTCTGCCTTATCAAACAGAGAAGTTTCATACCCAAGTATTGGCTAAAGATCACTTTAGTTTAGTGCACCACAAAGATTACAGCCCAGCTAAAGGCGTTGAAGACTTTAATTTACTACCTGAGGCGAGTGTATTTTTATTAGAGCGAGAGCACTGTATGACAGGGCATGCCTTGAGTGCGTGTCACTTAAATCGTTCAAGCTGTATTAATCCGTTTGAAGCTGCAAGTCTACATACTTTACTCAGTATGGTAGAGCATCAGCTAGGGGTTACATTTTTACCGCAAATGGCGATTAATGCGGGCATTCTTAAAGATAAAAATATGATAGCAACTCCCTCGCAAGGTGATGCTTACCGAGATATAGGCATATTGTGGCGAAAAACCACTGGAAGAATTCGCGACTTTAAATTATTCAGCCAGCAGTTGGAAGTGTTTTTAGCTCGCCAATGCAGCCTGGACTTTGAGGGTTAATCCTAATTACTTTCAAGAGTAAATTAAAGCAAAAAAACAGCAGCCTATAACGGCTGCTGTTTGCTATGTGTTTGGCTTTCAAAGGGTTCTAGCTCGGGTAGAAAAAGTAAATAAATCCACACAACTACATTAAAATACGGGAGTAGGCCTAAAGTAGCAAATACGCCTACTGGGTAGCCCTTTAGCTGCGCGTATCGATAGCACTGATACGCAATTACACAATGTATTACGAGAAGTAAAATAATCAACTGCGCCATACCTTCCTCCTTAAACCTGACAAGCTTTAACCTCTATGTAATTGCTAGCCATGTATGTTTATAGGTAATGTCATGTTTTTATTGTTAAATCATCAAAACAACAAGACATTTACTAAGTGGTACGTAAAGTATAGGCAATAAGTGCAATAATGATAGTAATAAAATGCTTAAAACTGTTTAAAAATGTTTAGCTGACGCTAGGCTGTTGTTGGGTAAAAGGTTTCTTCTGGTAAATAATTTTAAGCGTCGATTGTACTTTTTCTACAGGGACGGGTCGGGCAATAAAATAGCCTTGTCCGTAGTCAACACCAATCTTTTTTAGGGCAAAAAATATCTCTTCGCTCTCTACGTATTCAGCTACTGAGCGCTTATCAAGAGAGCGGCTTATATCGTTAATAGCCTTAACGAGTGCTAAGTCGATTGGGTCGTTAATCATGTCACGCACAAACGAGCCGTCTATTTTAACATGCTGCGCAGGTAACTGTTTTAAATAGTTAAATGTGCTAAAGCCTGTACCAAAGTCATCAATAGAAAAATGACAGCCTAAACTGTTTAGCTTTTCTATCATTTTACGGGTAGCTTTTAAGTTGTTGACTGAGGCCGACTCGGTAATTTCAAAAATAATACGCGAAGGCGGTACGTGGTATTTTTCTAGGCTCGATTCTATATGTGGCAATAAGCGTTCATCTAAAAACGATTGAGCAGAAAGGTTAATAGCCACTTGATTTAAATCTGGGTGTTCAGCAACGCTCGCAATAGCATTACGAATAACACATTGGTCCATCAAAAAAGTATCGTTAAGTAGCTCAAGGGAGGGAATAAATTGATTAGGAAAAATAAGCTTATCGTCTATTTTAAGACGTAGCAACGCTTCAAAATAAGCCACTTTATTGGCCTTAAAGTCCCATATCGGCTGATAGTGTAGTTCCACGTTGTCCTGTTGAAGCGCCTGTCGGATCTCATGCCCCCACTCAAGTCCTGTTTGCAGAGTGTTATTCTGCGCATCTTCTTTTGAGTAGCAATGCACTAGGTTACGGCCTAAACTTTTAGCAATATATAGGGCAATGTCGGCTTGCTTAAGGCATTCACTCGGATCACAATTTTGAGCCGTTATTTGCGTTAAGCCAATAGAGCAACTAATTGAGTAAACTTGGTCTTCTGATTTAAACTCGTGTTGTTCAATCGCGCTACAAATACTCTCTGCAATTAGGTGAGCATCTAGCAACTGCGTATTTTTTAAAATAACTGCAAATTCGTCACCGCCTATTCTACAAACTAAATGTTTAGCGCTAATGTTCGCTTCAAATAATTGGGCAACATCTTTTAGTACTATATCGCCTTGTTGATGGCCTTTACTATCGTTAATTATTTTAAAATGATCTAAATCGATATAAATAAGTGCGTGCTCTACACCACCATAGGTATGCTTGGTTTGGCATATTTTATTAAGTTGTTGATCAAAATAATAACGATTATGTAAGCCGGTGAGCGTATCATGCAGTGCTAAGTGGCGCAGTTTTAACTCGGCTTGTTTTCGCTCATGTATGTTGTCGATTGTGGCAGTAATAGTGGCATTATTACTGCTGTTTTTTATTAGCTGTAACCGGCATTCAACCCAAATCTGATTGCCATTTTTATGATTAAGTTGAATTTCAACTTGCTGCTGTTGTGTGCCGCCATTAAGAATATCGTTAATGGTCGTATTTAGTTTTACTTGGCATTCATCTGAGCAATAGTCGATTAAAGACTTTTGCAAAGACGATTTAACCCCAAAGCCACTTAGTGTTTCCCAAGCGGGGTTTATAAAGCGAATTTTACCTCGTTGGTCGAGCTCTAATACCACCGTGTTTAAATGCAGTAAAATACGTTGGTGCGCCGAAAACAGCTCCTTGTAGCGAACTTCGCTAATACTTAGCTGCTCAACCTTTTGTGCAAACTCAGCATAACTCACCATAAAGTCTTCACGGCGCGCAGCATGGTCACACACCTTATTTAAAAACGACGGGTCGTACGGCGCTCTTATAAAGTCAGTCACACCTGACAACAGTAATTGCTCTGCATAGTCTGCATCGTTATTGTCAATAATAGTGACAATGGCTTGTTTAGGGTTATGTTGTAGTATTTCTTCGACTAAAAGACTTGAAGTATCAGCGCGCGACGCGGTTGCATCAAGCAATACAATAGCAAATTGTTGTTGGTTGTAAGCATTTAAAGCACTTTGGCTTGATGTAACATGGGTAATAGCAAAATTGAGCTTAAGTTGCTGCGCTATTTCATCGGCTTTTTGCGCTATTGGTTCTAGTAAGAGTAAATTAAGACGGCTACTTTTTTCTAAATGTGTAGATAATACATTTGCCAACACCTGCGGCAACATGTCTTGGTGCTCAAAGGGCAGTACAGCGTCTATGCCGTAACTCCGTGCGGTGGTTTCTGCTATACGCTCACAGTAGATTGGCGGAATAAGTAAAATAGGGGTATTTTTAGGTGTTTTAAGTAAGCCTGAGCGGATCATGCGAGAAAAACGCCAGCCATCTATTTTCCCTACGCTTAAACCAGTGATAATCATGTTTACGGGCTGTTTTTTTAATAGGGTGAGCGCATCTTGGCTATCTGCGGCTTCTATGAATTCAAATACGTTTAAGTATTCTAAAGTGGCGCGTATAGTTCGGCGTTCTTCGCTACTTGCGTTTAGAATGAGCAACTTCAGCTTATCTGCCACTTTTTTATAACCCCAAAACTAAACCATTATTATCAAAGGCAGTAAGAATAATGATATTTACTAATAAGAACAAGATTATTTAAAGTAGTTACTCAAATGTATCTAAAATAGGGTGAATCCTCTCAACTGTTGTAGATATCTTGAGCTTAGCCCAGGATAGATATACACTTGGCGCGATTTTATTGATGTGGAATACCGACTATGCGCGTGGCTGACTTTAGCTTTGACTTACCTGATGAATTAATTGCTCGTTTTCCTAAACAAGACAGAACCAGCAGCCGTTTACTAACCCTAGATGGCTCAACTGGCAACGTTGAACACAAAGTGTTTAGCGACCTACTTGATTTAGTTAACGAAGGTGACTTATTAGTATTTAATAATACCCGCGTTATTCCTGCCCGTATGTTTGGTCAAAAAGCCTCTGGCGGAAAAGTTGAAGTGCTTGTAGAGCGTGTAGTTGATGAACACCGCGTACTTGCCCATGTAAGAGCTAGTAAGTCGTTAAAGCCGGGTAACGAAGTTATTTTAGAAGGCAAAGCAAAAGCGACAATGATTGCGCGTCACGATACGTTATTTGAGCTTGAATTCGATCGTAGTCAAAATGTACTCGATATTCTAAACGATATTGGTCACATGCCTTTACCTCCTTATATTGACCGCCCTGACACCGAGGCTGACCGCGAGCGTTATCAAACCGTTTATGGTGAAAAACCTGGAGCCGTAGCAGCGCCTACGGCAGGGCTGCATTTTGACGATAAGTTAATGGCGGCACTAAAACAAAAAGGCGTAAACATGGCGTTTGTTACGCTACATGTAGGCGCGGGTACGTTTCAGCCGGTGCGTGTAGAAAGTGTAGATGAGCATGTAATGCACTCAGAATACATTGAGGTGCCTGACAGCGTGGTACAGGCTGTTGCACAAACTAAGGCAAATGGCGGGCGTGTAATTGCAGTGGGAACAACTTCAGTGCGTTCGCTAGAGTCGGCAGCAAAAATACACGGCGGTAAATTAGATAGCTATTTTGGCGACACCGATATTTTTATTTTTCCGGGTTATCAGTTTAATGTAGTTGATGCCATGGTGACTAATTTTCACTTGCCTGAATCAACCCTAATTATGCTAGTAAGTGCCTTTAGCGGCCAAGATAACATTATGGGTGCGTACAACACCGCTATTGAACAAAAGTATCGCTTTTTTAGCTATGGTGATGCGATGTTTTTAACGCGTAAATAAACACCTTTATAATCGGTACACTTACTAAAAACCCAGCGCACACGCTGGGTTTTTATTTGCCTGTGCTAATACGTAGTGAATTTAGCGCAGCTAATAGTAATAGCGGGGCAAAAAGGGTAGAATCGAGCGGTTAAATTATAGCTTGTTGGACTGTTTTTCCGACATTGAGGATGATATGAAATTTGAATTAGACCGCACCGACGGAAAAGCGCGCCGCGGCCGCTTGATTTTTGACCGTGGTGTAATAGAAACGCCTGCATTTATGCCAGTAGGTACTTACGGTACTGTTAAGGGCATGACCCCAGATGAAGTTAAAGCCACAGGGGCACAAATTTGTTTGGGTAACACCTTTCATTTAATGTTACGCCCAGGTACTGAAATCATTAAGCAACACGGTGATTTACACGACTTTATGAATTGGGACTTTCCAATTTTAACTGACTCGGGTGGTTTCCAAGTATTTAGCCTTGGCGCTATGCGTAAAATTACCGAAGAAGGCGTGTTGTTCCAATCGCCGGTAAATGGTGACCAAATTATGATGTCGCCTGAAAAATCAATGGAAGTACAGCGTGATTTAGGCTCAGACATCGTGATGATTTTTGACGAATGTACGCCATACCCAGCCACTGAAAAAGAAGCTAAAGAGTCTATGGAGCTATCGCTTCGTTGGGCTAAGCGCTCTAAAGAAGGCCACGGCGACAACCCATCAGCTTTATTTGGTATTATTCAAGGTGGTATGTACCCTGAGTTACGTGCACAATCACAAAAAGGCCTAGAAGAAATTGGCTTTGATGGTTACGCATTAGGTGGCCTATCAGTGGGTGAGCCTAAAAACGAAATGATGAATATTCTTGATCATTGTGCGTACAAAATGCCAGAGGATAAACCACGCTACTTAATGGGTGTAGGTAAACCTGAGGATTTAGTTGAGTCTGTACGCCGTGGTATTGATATGTTTGACTGTGTAATGCCTACGCGTAATGCACGTAATGGTCATTTATTTATTACTACAGGCACAATTAAAATTCGTAACGCAGTGCATAAAACAGACACTGGTCCGCTTGATCCTGAGTGTGATTGCCATACTTGTAAAAATTACTCGCGTGCTTATTTACATCACCTTGATAAATGTAACGAAATTTTAGGCGCACGACTAAACACAATCCATAACTTACGATACTATCAGCGTGTTATGGAAGGCCTACGCAATGCTATTAGTGAAGGTAAACTAGAAGAATTTGTTAGTGATTTTTATGCTCGCCGTGGCCAAGAAGTGCCAGAGCTTGCAGATATAAATTAAAATTTAAAAATATAGAGGAAGTATTATGAGTTTATTTATTTCAAACGCACACGCCGCTGCTGGTCAACCTGCTGCAGGTGGTGGTTGGGAAATGCTAATTATGTTAGCTATTTTCGGTTTGGTTTTTTACTTTTTAATTTACCGCCCACAAGCTAAGCGCGTTAAAGAGCATAAAAGCTTAATGAGTGCGATGGCTAAAGGTGATGAAGTACTTACCCAAGGCGGTTTAGTTGGCAAAATCGTAAAAATTGCTGAAGATAAAGATTTCATCGTGATTTCTTTAAATGAGCAAGCTGAAGTTACAGTACAAAAATCGGCAGTATCTGCTGTATTGCCTAAAGGCACAATGAAGTCACTATAAAAATAAAAAGGACATGCCTGTGTTAAACAAGTTTCCAATTTGGAAGTATTTACTTGTTTTAGCTGTGGTAGCCATTGGCCTTTTATATGCTTCTCCAAACTTGTATGGCCGCGATCCGGCTATACAAGTTTCGGGGGCAAAAGGTGCAGATGTCGATCTCAGTGTAGTAGACAAAGTAAACGCAACCCTCAAACAACATAATGTAACAGCTAAGTCTACCGTGCTTGAAGGCGGCCAAGTATTAGTGCGTTTTAAAAATGTTGAAGAACAGCTAAAAGCGCAAGACTTACTGCGTAATTCTCTTAGCGACGATTATATTTCTGCTATTAATATGGCACCCGCTCAACCAGCATGGTTAAAATCATTGGGTGGTAACCCGATGAAGCTAGGTCTTGATTTAAGTGGTGGTGTTCACTTCACCATGGAAATCGACATGGCAACCGCGGTAGATAATCAGCTAGAGCAAATGGAACAAGATTTTCGTAGCGACCTACGCGAAGAAAAACTTCGTTACCGTAGTGTTCGCCGTGTAGCAGGGTCTGAGCGTATGCGTGTAGAAATGCGTACCGAAGAAGATAAAGAGGCGGCTGAACGCTTCTTAGCATCGCGCTACCCACTAAACGTATACATTGATGATAGCAGTAACGATCGCGCATTTTTTGCCACTATGAGTGAGCAAAAGCTTAAAGAAATACGTGACTACGCTATTAAGCAAAACGAAACCATTATTCGTAATCGTATTAACCAAATTGGTGTTGCAGAGCCTAACGTACAGCGCCAAGGTGCTGAGCGTATTATTGTGCAACTACCAGGTGTACAAGATACAGCACGCGCTAAAGAAATTTTAGGTGCAACGGCCACGCTTGAATTTCGTGAAGTAGACGAAAATGCTGACCCAAGTGCGGCTGCTCAAGGGCGTATTCCCGCAGGCACAGAAATGATCATGAGTCGCGATGGTTACCCTGTGGTACTTAAAAAGCGTGTCATTCTTGAAGGGAGCCATATCACAGGTGCGCAATCAGGCAACGATGAATACCAGCGCCCACAAGTGAGCATTACCTTAGATAGCAAAGGCGGGGCAAAAATGAATGCCTTTACCAAACGCGCTATTGGTAAGCGCATGGCCACGGTATTTATAGAGTACAAGCCATCGGGCAAAAAAGACGCTGACGGTAAAGCACTTCCACCTATTAAGGTAGAAGAGGTTATTAACGTTGCGACTATTCAAGCTCGTCTTGACCGCTCATTCCGTATTACAGGTATTGATAACCCAGCCGAAGCTCACAACTTAAGCTTGCTATTACGCGCCGGAGCACTAGTTGCGCCAATTCAAATTGTTGAAGAGCGCACAGTAGGCCCAAGCCTAGGCCAAGAAAACATAGAAGCGGGTATGACAGCTGTAGCTCTTGGTTTTGCGTTTGTGCTTGCCTTTATGCTTATTTACTACAAAGGGTTTGGTTTAGTTGCCAACATAGCACTTGCCGCTAACTTAGTACTTATTGTAGGTGTAATGTCGTTAATTCCAGGTGCTACATTAACGCTGCCAGGTATTGCCGGTATTGTATTAACCGTAGGTATGGCAGTAGATGCTAACGTACTTATTTTTGAGCGTATTCGTGAAGAGCTGGCCGATGGTCGTAGCCCGCAACAAGCCGTTCATTTTGGTTACGATAGCGCCTTTAGTACTATATTTGATGCCAATATCACCACACTAATTGCGGCCATTATATTATTTGCAGTGGGCACCGGCCCAATTGCAGGTTTTGCCGTAACGCTGGCAATTGGTATTTTAACTTCAATGTTTACAGCCATAGTTGGTACCCGTGCGGTAATTAACTTATTTATTGGTGGTAAGCGCATTGATAAACTTTCAATTTAAGGAGCGGACATGCAAATTTTAAGTTTGGGTGGTAAAACCCTACGTTTCATGTCACTTCGTAAAGTGGCAATGGGTTTTTCTACGCTATTAATTTTAGCGTCGTTTGCCTCAATTTTTATCAAAGGTTTAAACTTTGGTTTAGATTTTACTGGCGGTACTGCTGTAGAGGTTGGTTTTTCGCAACCTGCAGATTTGAAAAAAGTACGCTCAGTATTAGCTGAAAACGGTTTTGCCGATGCCTCAGTGCAGCTGTTTGGTTCTAGCCAAGATATTTTGGTGCGTTTAGCGCCGCGCGGCAGTGAAGTAAAAGCCGAAGTTATTGGTAATCAAGTGATTACTGCCTTAAAGCAAGCTGATGAAAGCGTAGTAATGCGCCGTATTGAGTTTGTAGGTCCAAGCGTAGGGGAAGACTTAAAAGAGCAGGGTGGCCTTGCCATGTTAACTGCGCTTATTTGTATTTTGATTTACGTGGCATTTCGCTTTGAGTGGCGTTTTGCTGTGGGCGCAGTGGGGGCATTACTACACGATGTAATTATTACTGTTGGCTTGTTTTCTGTATTAGGGTTAGAGTTTGACTTAACTATTTTAGCGGCCATATTGGCGGTAATTGGTTACTCACTTAACGATACTATTGTGGTATCTGACCGTATTCGTGAAAACTTCCGTAAAGTACGCATCGACGACACGATTGAAATTATCGACATGTCGTTAACGCAAACACTTAATCGTACACTTGTAACGTCAATCACCACCATTTTGGTATTGATTGCGCTATTTGTGTGGGGCGGACAAACCATTCACGGTTTTGCTACTGCCTTGTTATTTGGTGTGTTTATTGGTACTTATTCTTCAGTTTACGTTGCAAGCTCGGTAGCGATTACCATGGGCGTAAGTAAAGAAGATTTAATACCCGAAGTGGTAGAAAAAGAAGGCGCCGACCTAGACGCATTGCCGTAATAGAGTCAACGCTTAAAAAAAACCGCTCAATTGAGCGGTTTTTTATTGCGTGGTACTTAATACACATGCAATAAAATTGTCATACAGGCTTGCTACTTTAATGCCCCAATTAAACAACAATCAGGTTTTGCAGTGGCAATGCAGCGCAAAGTACTAGACTATATTTTAATTAATGGTGAAATAACCACGTTATTTCAGCCTATTTTTGATATAGCTAATCAAGCAATTATAGGTTACGAAGCGCTAAGCCGTGGGCCCAAAAACAGCCCTTTAGAAATGCCTAACCGATTATTTTCAGCAGCCAGCGAGCACGCTTTAATTTCAGAACTTGAGCTATTGTGTCGCTCAAAAGCAATTGAAAATTTTGTAAAGCTTAACTTAAGCGGTAAGTTATTTTTAAATGTAAGTCCTAAAACGTTGCTCGACCCTTGCCACCCAAAGGGTGAAACTCTTCACTTAACAGAGCAATTTGGCTTAGCAGCAAACCGCGTAGTAATTGAGGTAACAGAGCAAGAAAAGGTCGACGATGGCTTTTTATTATTAAAAACAATTGCACATTACCGGGAGCTGGGTTTTACCATTGCCATTGATGACTTAGGTGCTGGTTACTCGGGGTTAAAGCAATGGTCTGAACTCTGCCCCGACTTTGTAAAAATAGATCGTTACTTTATTGATCATTGTGATGAAAGCGAAGTTAAAAAAGAATTTTTGAAATCGATTACGGTACTAGCAAAAGCAACAAACACCGCGGTCATAGCCGAAGGCATAGAAAGAGTGGAAGAGCTTGCCTATGTTAAAAGCTTAGGAATAGCAAATGTACAAGGGTTTTTACTGGAAAAACCAAACACAACCCCCAGCCTTGATTACAGCTCAGCGCAATTACACTCATTAAACTTTAAGCAGTCAAATAATACATTTGATCAATCAATGGCGATTGGTTGGCTTGCTATTACACAAGAAGCAATAGGCAGCGAAACCCGTTGCAAAGATGCCCATACGCTATTTGAAAAAGACAAGTCTGTGATGAGCCTAGCGGTGTTAAATAAAACTGGCCAGCCTGTTGGATTACTCCATAAAGATCAGCTTACAGAAGTGTTTGCCGCGCCTTATGGCCATGCTCTTTACGACAAGTGCCCCGTCACCGATTTTATGGATAAACAGCCTTTAGTGGTGGATGAAAATCAGCTTCTCGACGCTGTGAGCCAGCAAATTACAGAGCAAGACTTTGATATTCGTCGCCACATTGTGATCACGCGTGATAGACGTTACCTTGGGCTTGCCCCCTTACGTGATATTTTAAAACACATAACAGAAGAAAAAATTCGTCATGCCCAGCATGCTAATCCGTTAACCATGCTCCCTGGAAATGTGGCGATTAATGAGGCAATAGAGCAACGGCTACGCTCTCAAAGTGCGTTTTCGCTGGCTTATATAGATCTTAATCATTTTAAGCAATTTAATGATTTATACGGCTATGCCAGTGGAGATAGTGTGATCAAGTTATTGGCAGATGTAATTGTGCAAGCCTGCGAAAACAGTGCTAACTTTGTAGGACATATAGGTGGTGATGACTTTATGGTGGTGTTTGCTCAATCAGATGCTGTGCATATTTGTAATACCGTAATTGAGCAATTTGAACTGCAATCACGCACTTTTTTTACGCCTGAGCACATTAAGAGCAAAGGTTACTGGGCTACAAATCGTGAGGGAGAAAAGCAATTTGTACCTTTACTAACGTTATCAATTGGCCTTGTGGAGCCCGACTTACAGGAATGTAAAAACAGCCATCAAGTTGCAGCGTTGGCAACAGATGCTAAAAAAGAGGCTAAGCGGTATCGCCATAGTTATTTGTTTATATGCAAGCGCAGAAAACCTGCGCCAGCCCTAGTGCGCCTAGCACCAGAAAATAAACAGGTAGTATAAAAATAGGTAATTATTATGTTGCCATTAAAAATTGTCGTTGGTGGGTTTGCTTTATTTGCAATTAGCTTTTTTACGCATGGGGTTGAAGTTGTTAATGTTGCTCAAAAGCAAAGTGTGCAAAATGCACGCGAAGAATACCTAAGTGAACTATTAACACGCGCGCTAGAGCGGGCCAATTATCCTGTAGATATAAAAATGCAGCCAGTGAGCTTGCAGCAACAACGTGATTTAATTGAGTTAGATAAAACAGGGTTAGATATTTATTGGAGCATGAGTAGCCCCGAGCGAGAGGCGCGGGCAATAGCGGTTAAAATACCCTTATTTAAAGGGTTTATAGGTAAGCGCGTTTTGCTAACCAGTAAAAAAAATGTTGGAAAATTTAAAGGTATTACTACTTTAGCGCAGTTAATGGAGCTCTCTGCAGTGCAAGGGCATGATTGGCCAGATACAAAAATAATGGCCTATAACGGCTTACCTGTAAGGCCGCTGAGTAACTATCAAGCTATGTTTACGCTTACCAGCCGGGGACGAATCGATTACTTTCCACGATCATTTATCGAAGTTAATTCTGAATTGGTTGCTAATGCACAAAGTAACTTAGTTATTGTGCCTAATTTATTTATTAGTTACCCCACGGGTATTTATTACTTTGTTGTTAGTAGTAAACCTGCTTTAGCGCAGGCTATAGAGCGGGGGCTAAAAAAAATGCAAAACAGTGGTGAGTTTGATGCGTTGTTTGATGAGTATTTTGCAAAAGATATAAACTCACTCCCTTTTACTAAAGGATACGTCACAGAATTAAAGCTTGATAACCCTTACTTTTAAAACAAAAAAGGAGCCTCAGGCTCCTTTTATTATACAGTTAACCGCACTTTATTAGCGAAGTAACGACTCAGATAATACCGGGCGAATTTCGCGGATAATTGCTTGAGTAAGCTTAGGGGCTCCACAAATAATGTTGCCGCTATGGTTGTAGTTAATACCACCTGCAAAATCAACAACCATGCCGCCAGCTTCTTTTACAAGTAACTCGCCAGCTGCTGTATCCCAAGGTTTTAAACCAATTTCAAAAAAGCCATCAACACGGCCCGCGGCTACATATGCCATATCAAGGGCAGCAGAGCCTGCACGGCGAATGTCTGCAGTGTGTACAAATAAAGCTTTAAATGCATCTGAGTATGCATCTAAGTGATGCTTTTGTTTAAACGGAAAGCCTGTTGCTAAAATTGAACCAGCTAACTCTACGGTTTTAGTCACCCGTAAACGTTTGCTGTTTAGTTGTGCGCCTTGGCCACGAGATGCAGTGAAAAGTTCGCCACGAATTGGATCGTAAATTACAGCTTGGTCTAAACGACCTTTTACTTTTAGTGCGATAGAAACCGCGAAATGAGGGATACCCTTGATGAAGTTAGTTGTGCCATCAAGTGGGTCAACAATCCATTGGTAATCTGCATCTTTGCCTTTGTGCTCACCTAGCTCCTCACCAACAATGCAGTGGTCTGGGTAAGATTTTAAAATTGTATCACGAATTACGGCTTCGGCTTCTTTATCAATGTTGGTCACTAAATCGTTAGTGCCTTTTTGTTGAATTTCAACTTTTGATAAATCTTCACTTGCGCGAAGTAAAATTTTGCCTGCGTTGCGCGCAGCGCGAACCGCAATGTTTAACATTGGATGCATGGTATTACCTTTGGGTTGTAAAAGAACGTTTATATATTTAAGCCGGCGTATTTTAGCGACTTTTGCCATAAAGTAAACAATAAACCCCAAATACTTTTGTGTGTTTTTTGTACTACCTTGAAACACCTATATATTTATTCATTTAAAATTTTATAAATAACTTGAGCTTTGGGTAATAAACCTATCTCCAGCTGCTATTTTTAGTGCTAACAGTGCTGATTTTACTTGCAATAGGCCTGCTCTTGATACGTGAATTTGCCTTGTTTTCATTGTAAATATTTGGCCAAAGAAAATTAATTCAAACATCACAATAGTTCATTATGTTAGTAAATATCTTAGTCGGGGGACGGGTAAAAAAATAAAAAAGTGCTTTACCTAAAGTTAGCTTGAGGTTTTATCTTATTTTTAAGCAATTAACTAAGGTAAATAATAATGAAATTAGAACACGTACATTTAGTAGTAAACGATATAGACGCAATGCTTACATTTTACCGAGCAGCGTTTCCGTATTGGTCAATTAGAAGTGAAGGTAACAACACGTGGTATGGCAAACCTAAGCGCTGGGTACATTTTGGTGACGATAATCACTACATGGCTATAAGCGACAACGGCGAGCATAAAAACAGAGATTTGACAGGGCATCAAGTCGGGCTAGCGCATTTTGCCTACGTTACAAATAACTTAGACGCTGTTATACAACGCTTAAAAAACGCCGGATTTAGCGCTGATAAAATGGGGGCGGAAAACCCATTTAGAAAAAACGTATACTACTTAGACCCAGCAGGGTTTGAGGTTGAGTTTGTGCAGTATATGAGTGACATTCCAAGCGAGCGAAATAACGACTTATAAAAAGAGTATTAAAAAGAGGACAGAAAAGCGCTCAATAGGGCTTTTCTATCCCCTACACTTTATGTGCACTATTTATTGTTCACGCCAAGCTGCGCTTTTAAGTCATTAGCAAAGCTTATAAACTTTTCTTTTATAGTACGCTTTACTTTAACCTCTACAGAGCCTAATACAGTCCTTCCTTCAATCTGAATTGTGGGGCCTTGGCGCTTATTCAGCGAGACCGTTTTATTTTCAAAGCTGCCCATTATACAAAACATTTTTGAAACCACATTAACGTGCTCTGGTACGTATATTTCTTCACTTCCAAAATAACAGCTGACGTGAATAGTGACGTGTTGGTGAGTGAATATGGCATCGGTAAAGTCGAGCACAATTGACCCCATATAATTTTGGATATAAATATCTTTAGGCACAACCCATTGGCCGCTACGTTCGCTTGAGCCCAAAATGCTTTTTAACGTTAGGCTTTCATTTTCGCCTTGTTGTGTACTGTAGTTAGGCGCGAACTGAGTTTGTTTTTGAGCAGTATACTGTGTATCGGCATGTAGAGTTAAATCCTCAACTAAGCCAAGTAGAGCCGTGTTGTCGGTTGTATCCATAGCGCTGTCTAGGCGCCTTTCGAAGGCTTCAGCAGATATCTCACCATGGCTGTAATTATAAATAAGTTGATCTATCACTTGCTCACGAACTTGCTCTATTGGGCGGTCTTCAATTTTTACAGACATGGGATTAATCCTTTTATATTTGCATTATCGTTTTATTAGCAAGCCATATACCAATATTAAAGTTATTGTATATCAATCACTTATTCTTTATTCGAGTTCCGTTGTTTTACTATATTAACGATAAATTAACCAAAACAGCAATATAATCGTTATTTTTACCACTTAAGAAAGTTTTACCTAATAGCCTGTAAATGTTTACTCAGCTGTATTTCTATTTATAGCTCATGAAACGTCTAAGTGTATGAATTTAATTGATAAATAAAGTTGGCCTAAAGCTCGCATATATAAAAGTGTCTTTAATCAAAAGGAGAAAGATTATGAAAACATTTAACAAATCTATGATTGCGGCTTTAGTTTTAGGTACTACAGCTATGGGTGCTCAAGCGGGCACGTGGGAAAATGAAAGTAAAGATGCTTGGATTGATGGTAAGGCAGAAACAGTGCTTCTTATGAACACTAATCTAAACAACTTTGACATTAACACTGATGTAAAAAATGGCAAGGTAGTACTTACAGGTAAAGTAAACAGCGACCTTGATAAAGAACTAGCTGAAGAGCTTGTAATTAGCCTAGATGGCGTATCTGATGTAGAAAACAACCTAACTGTTGTGAAAAACATGGATATGGACGACAAAGATCGTAACACTATGGATGATGACGATAACGACTTAACTGACGCTAAAATCACCACAGTAATTACAACACGTTTCTTATTTGACTCAGAGGTTGACGGTACAGATATCGACGTTGATACCGACAACGGTATAGTAAAGCTTAAAGGTTCAGTTGAATCTGAAGCTGAAAAGCAGCTAGCAGTAAAAATTGCTAAAAATGCTGAAGACGTTCGTGACGTAGTAGATGAACTAACTATCGTTGCTGAATAATGCACTATACTAAAAGCCCAGCTTAGCTGGGCTTTTTGCTTGTCATTTTTAAAGGAGCTACATTATGGATATCATTCGTATAATATTGTCGATTTTATTACCGCCACTGGGTGTATTTTTACAAGTTGGTTTAGGTATGCACTTTTGGCTAAATATTTTACTAACTTTACTGGGTTACTTCCCTGGTTTAATTCACGCTATTTACATTATCGCTAAAAAATAATGTGTGGTGTGTTCAATGTGAGCCGGCCACTTTTTTATAATTATTAAAATTGTAAAAAAGCGGCTTGCATACTTCTGCATTTATTTTCCCACTATTTCCTGCCTATTCGCACGCAAAAAGATTACTATTTAAGCAGTCGGCTTACTGATTGTTAAAATAAAGGTTTTTGCTAGTGACAAGCCTTAAAAAACTTTTTATACTGCAACCCGCTTTAGTCGCTCAGTGGCTAAACGCTTCAAAAATTAACTACCGCGTAGTTATACAAAGTTGGCCCCTTAGCTCAGTTGGTTAGAGCACACGACTCATAATCGTTAGGTCCCCAGTTCGAGTCTGGGAGGGGCCACCATTTTAAATATCCTATAGTAATAACATTTCATTCAATGGCTTATAGCTACTTAGCCAATATCTTTAAGATAACTAATCATTTAGCATTTTAGGCAACAAGCTAGAACTGTAATTTAGATTTATCCCTCTATTTTATATTCTGCAATCAAGAAGGTAGTTATCTTGCTAGCGACAGCTGTTATTATAAGTCCTGCGGCTTTTTCAAAAACTGCTCGTTATAGCTTTTAAGTATTAATAAATGAAAAAGCGCACTAAACAGTGCGCTTTTTTATGCAATTTACTTTTTATAAGTAGCTTCTAATTAACTTGGTACTTACTGTTAGTACGAATGTAGATAGTTGCAGGTTTGTCGCTGTTATTTTCAAGCGAGTGGGTAAAGTTACCGGTTGATTCTACATAGCTGCCTGCGCTTAGGTTTTGCGCTTTATCTTGCTCGCTTGAGTTGTACTCAACGGCGCCGGCTATAACAACAGCACGAAATTCGCTTGCATCTGTTTTTATTTCACCTTTAAAGCCGGCAGGAAGTTTAATCATTGAGCCGTTCATGTCAGCTGTATTTCCCCAAAGGTAGGTTGTTTGCACGCCTTGGGCGTTAATGTTGTTTAAATCGCTGCTGTTTAACCACACCATGTTGTCTGCATGTAGGTTTAGCGGGCGCTCGCCATTATCAAACTGCTCTTTTGTGGGCTTTACCAAATAAGGGCCTGAGTCTATTTCTAGGTAAATTAAGTTAGTTTTGCTATTAGCTGCTGTAGTGTGGTTTTCACCTGCAGGTTGTGTCCAAAATGAACCCGCTGGCATCCACATTTTTTCAGCTGTTGGGTCGTCATTATGCATTTGTCCTTCAATAACGATACCGCGGTAGGTAATGTTGTGAATGTGTGGTGGAGATTCAAAGCCTTTTTTAAAGCGTACTAACATGCCTGTAGCAGTATTGGTTGTGCGATTTCCCCATAAATCTGCAGCGCCTGGGCTTTTATCTCCACGTAGTGGGTTTAAATAACCCCAATCAATATTGCTAGCGGCAACTACTTTTGATGCGCTTTGCTGTGCTAAAGCTGGCGTTGATATGAGTGTGGCAACCAGTGCAAGGGTTGATACATTAAGTGATAATTTCATTAAAAGCTCCGTTGAATTGGTATGCCGTATATAGTAAGACCTAAAATTCAGTCAATAAATGAGCATATATTAAATACACTTTCGCAAAAACGTGGATAATAACGTTATAGTTATGCAAGCTGTGAACGTAACAAGAGGGCGTGATGAAAATAGCCGATCTACAGGTATTATTGAAAGTGGCTGAGCTGCAATCCATTACTGCTGCTGCAAATCAATTGGACATGAGCTCATCTGCTGCTAGCGTTTCTTTAAAGCGGATAGAGCAGTCGCTTGGTGCACAATTATTTGTGCGCACAACAAGGCAAATACGCCTTACACCTGAAGGGGAGCGCTATTTACCTCTTTGCCAACAGGCGCTGGATTTGTTGCAGCAAGGGCAAGTACTTATTCATGAAGAGCAGCAATCAATTAGTGGTGAAGTACGAATCGCCGTGTCATCCGAAATGGGGCGCAACCTTATGCGGGTGTTACTTAATAACGTGATGGATAAACACAGCGAAGTGACGCTGCGCTTGCAAGCAAGCGACAGCCGCGCAGACTTTTACCGCGATGGTGTTGATGTTGCGCTGCGCGCCTTGACCAAAGAGGCTGCACAGGATTTAAATTTATATGGGTTTAAAATTTGTAACATTGCACATGTGCTGTGTGCCTCGCCTGATTATATTAACAAGCATGGTGAGCCTTCAGCCCCAGAGGATTTAGTGAATCACAATGCGCTGTTATATAAGCTTTATGAGGTAGTGCATGATGGGTGGGAGTTTTATAACGATAACCAAAAATATAAGGTTAAAATGAACAGCGACCGCGCTGTTAACGATGGCGATATAGTTAGACGTTGGTGTATTGATGGCACCGGGATTGCTAAAAAATCGGCCATTGATGTAGCAGAAGACTTATTGACTGGTAGGCTAAAAAGATTAATGCCTGATTACAAAATCCCCCTAACTGAAATGTGGTTAGTACTGCCTAGCCGCCAGCTAATAACGCCCGCCATTAGACTTATTCGTGATGAGTTAAAACACACTATTAGCCAATTAAGAAAAAACTTGATTGCGCAAGGGATAATCAACGAGCAAGAGTGGCCCGACTCACCTTAGTTTACTTTACGTGAGGTTAGTTTTAGCTAGCCTTGCGCCTTTAAAATTCAATTCGCTTTCCAGCGGTGGATTAAATTAAAATATACGCTCTTCTTTTATGTTCTATTTTTTCTAATTATTGGGCTTATTGCTCAGCTGATCCTATATTTATTCTAAGCAGGTGTTAGTTAAGCCCTTTATCCATTTACAGGTATCGTATGTTACTTAAACAAAAAGTTTATATTAGTCTTATTTTAGCTATTGTTGTGCCATTAGCGGTTTCTACGTTTTTATTTTCAAATAGTATTCAAAATCATACCGATGAAAAGCTCGCAAAGGTTGATTTACCTACCGCGCTGAGTGAAGTTAAAAGCAAAATTGAGCTTGAACTTGCCACTCCCATTATTGTTGCTAAAGAGATTGCGCAAAACAGCTTTGTTAAACAATGGCTAAGTAACGGTGAGAGTGAGCAAGCAAGGGCCGATTATATTAATTATTTAGCCAGCATTAAAAAAGATAACAACGCAGTTATTGCTTATATAATTTCTAAAAACAGTAACAACTATTACACAGATACTGGCATATCTAGAAAGATAGATAGAAATGAAGATGTATGGTTTGATCAGTTTTTATCCTCTAACAGACCCTTTGAAATAGCACTGGACATAGATAAAACCACAAATAGCATGGTGGTTTTTATTAACTATGCGCTACAAATTAATGGCGAGCGTACCGCCATTACGGGCGTAGGACGCTCGCTTGATTCTATGATCAACTTAATTAATGAATACCGTATTGGCGAGGCCGGTGTAGTGTATTTGGTTTCTGATAAAGGTGAGGTAATGCTTCACAGTGATAGAAGTAAAATGGGCCAAAAAATTAATATTAACGATATTAAAAATGGCGCCATTATTAGTAAAACAATGGCCGGTGAAGATTATGTTGTATCGAGTACACCTATTGAATCATTAGGCTGGCACTTAGTAGCAGAAGTACCCGAGCAGCAGCTATACGGGCCAATAAACAGTGCCATTAATAGCAATTTATTATTTGGTGTGATCATTGCCATTATTGGCTTTGCCCTAGCCAGAGTTTTAGTGTCGCAAATATTTAAACCCATTGAAAATATAACCGCTGCTGTGAGCGCGTTAACTAAAAAAGACGGCGATTTAACTGTAAGGCTGCCCACTAACGATAACAACGAAATATCAGAACTTGCCGCTAACTTTAATTTATTTTTAGAGCAGTTGCATGGCATGTTTAAGCAGGTTTCGGACTCAGCAACTCACGTAAAAAGTATTTCAGAGGATGTGTTAGTACAAGTACAAGGAGCCGCCAATTTGGCCGAGGTGCAATCATCTAGTACGCAAACTGTGGCGGCAGCCGTTAACGAGATGGAAGTCACCGTACAAGATATTTCAAATAGTGCCAGTAATGCCTCTGACATTGCTTCTTCAACAGAGGAAGCGACCCACAAAGGGGTTGAGTTTGTAAATAGTACGATAAAGCAAATGGAGCAGTTAGAAAACGCCATGGCTACCTCGGTTGCCTCGGTAACTGAGCTTTCAGGGGAAATAAAATCAATTACACAGGTGCTTGATGTTATTAAAGCAATATCGGAGCAAACTAACTTACTGGCGCTCAATGCTGCCATAGAAGCTGCACGGGCAGGTGAACACGGCCGTGGTTTTGCGGTTGTAGCCGATGAAGTAAGAACCCTTGCTATGCGTACTGCAGAGTCGACCGAGCAAATTAACGAAATGATAGACACGTTAAACTCTAAGGCGTCTAGCACGGTGTCGGATATAGAGCTGGGGAGTAAGAATACCTTAGAAAATGCTGAGCGCTTAAAAGTAACTGGCAGTACCTTAACGGGTATTTCTCAAGAAATTGTTACGCTAAGTGAACTAAATAGCTCGGTGGCTACAGCCACCCGCGAGCAAACATTGGCGACCTCAGAAATTAGCCAAAATGTAGTAATGATTTCTGACTCTGCGCAGCAAACAAAGCAAAATATGAAAACCTCAGAGGAGTTATGCAGCGGGCTAAATGAAGAGTCAAATATATTAAAAGAATTACTAGGTAAGTTTACGCTTTAGCAAAGTAATAGGTTTCAGTGAAAAGCGCGCTGTAATTTGGTAACAGCGCGTTTTATAACACTTAGTTCTTTCGGTAAATCTCGTGTTGAATGTCGTAAATATTAACGCTTAAACTATCAGAGTCTCGACAGTAGGTTTTTAGACATTCAAGCAAGCTCTCACTCAACATTTGTTTTTGTTCAATCGAGCGCCCAGCCATGATATGCGCCGCAATATGAATAAACCCTTCTTTTCCTTCACCTAGCTGATATTGCTGATAAGCAATTGCGCGGGTTTTAATGGTTTCTAGGTCAAACAAACCACTTTGAAAAGTCGCGTTGTGTACTTTTTCAACAAGCACTTGCGGTAATACAGGAAGATCTTCAGAGTGTTCAATAATAATGTGCGGCATTTACGCGTTTCCTATTATGAGTTACTACGTGGGCGTGCGCGTCATTGTACCAAAGCCTGAACTGCGCGCTAACCCCTGAATAGTCTAAATTTAGTTGTATTAATTTTTGATGGTAGTATAAAAACAGTCACGTGAACCTTCGCTTATAAGCAAAATTAAGGATTAATATGAAATTACCATACCGCTTTAAACGTTTAGCTGTGCTCTTAGGTGCAGTGGTTACATTAAGTGCCTGCTCAGATGACGTTGCGTCGGTGAGTTTAGGGCTGTTTACTACTAAAGATGTAGTGGTAAATTCGCAGCAAGACCCGCTAGTAAAAGGGGTTACGTGCCATATTAGCCATATTGAGGCCGACTTAGATTTTTCAGATCCCTCTGATATGTCTATTGCGTGCCGTCAAACTGGGCCAATTACAGCCGATATGCTACAAGCAATAGACCGTAGTAAGTCAGGCGAGGTGGTGTTTAAGTCATCAAAAAGTATTTTATTTAAATCGCTAAAAGTGCGTCGTATTTACGATGCACAAAACCGCACATTATTATACTTATCGTACTCGACTAAAGAGTCGAGCGGCAGCCATCACCATGCACTTTCAACAGTGCCTTTATATAAGACACAGGCCTGGAACTGGGCACTTGAACAAAAATAAGAGCACATTATGTTAGCGTTATTTAAATCAAAGCCGTTGCTAGAACAAGCTGAGCAGCAGTGGCTGATTGATACCTTTATTTGGGCGGTAGAGCACTTTGATGCCGAATTTTTTACCAAGCATACGCAAATAATATTACCAACCGTTGAGCACTTTCCTGATTCGGTATCGAGCATTGAGGAAATGGCTACTAAGGTTTTTGTGCGAGTACGCGATTACGCAGGTATGAATGCGTGGCCAATACAGTTGGTTGCACCACAGCAGTTACAACCACAAGTATTCCCACACTTTGAATTTGCTGAACATATAAGGGGAGAGCAAAGCCAGCTTATAGTACCCCCAAGCCATACGATTAATATCTCGTTTAACCCTAATCAAATTAATCAGCCGCAAGATTTAGTGGCCAGCTTTGCTGGCACGCTGGCGACTGTATTAATACATCATGTTGGGGTGTTACCGCCAGGCGGTAAAGACTACTTACCACAAGCGGCAGATGCGCTGGCCTGTTTTTTAGGGTTTGGGGTAATGATGAGCAACACTGTGTATCAATTTAAAGGCGGGTGTGGCTCGTGCTATAACCCGTATGCTAATCGTGAGGCTAAGTTAAGCGAAACCCATACTGTATTTATGCACGCGCTAATTAGTTATTTTAAAAACGACAGTGTCTCTAAAAAACATTTAAAGCCACATTTGCGCAGCCAATTTAAAAAAGCCCAAAAAGAGATCAAAGCATTAGTTGAAAACTCTGCTAATCCACTATTGCTTGCCTATGCACCCACTTAAACCGGATACTTGTGAACTACTTAGACGAATTTTTACTAATTGCCATTGCCCATTTTTTTGCTGTAGCCAGCCCAGGCCCCGATTTTGCTGTGGTGCTCAAACAAAGTATACAGCAGGGCAGGCGTAACGCCCTATGGACAAGCGCTGGCGTAGGCGCGGCTATTTTATTACACGTAGGATACTGCGTATTAGGGGTTGCGCTAATTTTAACGCAATCGCCTACTTTATTTATGGCGCTAAAGTACGTTGCGGGCGCGTATTTAGCCTATTTAGGCGTACAAGCATTAAGGGCTGCCAAACCACCGGTAAATAAAACAGATAACATTGAAAGCAAAACAGCCCCACAAGAAAGCGTATGGCATGCATTTAGGCGCGGCTTTTTAACCAATGCACTTAATCCTAAAGCAACCCTCTTTTTTATGTCGTTATTTACCTTAGTTATTAGTGTAACTACACCTACCAGCGTGCAAGTTGTGTATGGGGTTTATATGGCTTTAGCTACTTGGGTGTGGTTTTCTATGCTTTCTTTAGTGTTGTCAAAACCCAGTGTAAGGGCGTTTTTTCAAAAAAGTGGCTATTGGTTTGACCGAGGGATAGGTGTTATTTTAATTGCTCTAGCCATTCGTGTTGTCATTTAACTCTAGGAGGAAGTCATGCCTATTTATAATTTTTCGTTTGGATCGAATATGTCTTCTAACCGCTTGCTTGCGCGTTTACCAAAAGCAAAGCGAGTTGGCACGGCTGTATTAAAAGGCTACGAGCTTACGTTTAATATGTTATTTAAAGATGGCTCGGGTAAGTGCAGTATTCAAAAGAGTGATGATAAAAACGCCCTGGTATACGGCGTGGTGTATGAGCTTGATGAAGCTGAAAAAGCAATTTTAGACACCATAGAGGGCCCAGGCTACGACTGTGTTGCTATTAACCCCACTCTGTTAGATGGTGAGCAAATAGAGGCGCATTGTTATATAGCCAATACGCACGATAACGAGGTGCTGCCATACGACTGGTATATTCAGCACGTTCATCGCGGCGCGCTTGAGGCGGGCGTACCAAAAGAATACAGTGATGCAATACTTAATCGGCCGCACAAGCCCGATACAAATAAGGCGCGTGCTGAAATAGAATTTGCAGTACACCAAAAATAATAAGGATAATCATGAAACTCACCAAATTAGCCAGTTTAGCCTTGCTTGCCTGTGCCACTTTTAATAGTTGGGCACAAATTAATACCACGCACTTAGAAGAGGTGATTAATACCTCAATGGCACGCTTTGACGTACCGGGTATGGCGGTAGCGGTTGTGCAAGACGATAAAGTGGTATTTGCTAAAGGCTTTGGCACAAGTAACCTCAATACAAATGCAAAAGTGAACAAAGACACACTTTTTGGTATTGCCTCAAACACAAAAGCATTTACCAGTGCAGCGCTGGCTAAGTTGGTTGATGAAGGTAAGTTAAGCTGGGATGACAGAGTAATTGACCACTTACCTGAGTTTAGGTTGTACGACTCCTACGTCACCCGCGAAATGCGTGTTCGTGATTTATTAAGCCATCGCAGTGGCTTAGGGCTTGGCCAAGGCGATTTAATGATTTGGCCAAGTACTGATAAATCTATAGCAGATATTTTAGCCGGCCTACAGTATTTAAAGCCAGCCAGCAGCTTTCGCAGCCAGTATGCCTATAACAACTTAATGTTTGTAACCGCAGGCGAAGTGGTGGCACGTGTATCTGGTATGAGCTGGAACGATTACATCGAAAAAAATATATTACAGCCTTTGCACATGGATAACTCTCGTGCGGGTTTTTCGCGTATTCCTAAAAGCAATAAAAACTGGGCAATTGGCCATATTCCTATGGATGGCAAGCTTAATCCATTCTTTGTTAACTACCTAGAGGACTTTAGAGGCGCAGGGGCTATTGCATCGAGTGTAAACGATATGAGCCAATGGTTACTTACGCAGTTAGCTGGCGGTAAAATGCCAAGCGGCGAGCAACTCTTTAGTGAAAAACAGCAAGCGCAAATGTGGCACCCGCATATTACCTCTATGGCGTCTAAAAGTGCGTATGAGGCCTATCATCAGCAATTTAGAGGCTATGGGCTAGGTTGGAGTATTGAAGATTACCACGGCTTTAAAAAGCTAGGCCACGGCGGGGGCATTTTAGGCATGGTGTCGCAAGTTACGTTACTGCCTGAGAAAAAGCTCGGCATTGTTATTTTATCTAATCAGCAAGCATTTAGTGCGCTTTCTGCGGTTACCCACGAAGTGTTAGAAGATGCCCTTGATCTTGAAGATAAAGACTGGGTTGAAGAGTTAGCTAAAAAACATTTTGCGAGTAAACAAAAAGCCTACGCAAATGCAAAACCCGACACCCCAGCAGATTATCAGCCACAATTACCTAATATAAATTACACCGGCACGCTACATGACGATTGGTATGGCGATGTAATTATTGAGCAGTTAGATGGCAAACTACGTATTGATTTTACCCATACCAAACGCTTAAAAGGCACCCTTGAGCATTACACAGGTAATACGTTTATTGTTAAATGGGATGAAAAACTACTTGAGGCCGATGCGTTTATTCGTTTTGATATGGGCGAAAATAACCGTGTAAATAGCGCTAAAATGCGTGCGGTATCAACAGCGGTAACAGACTTTAGTTTTGATTTTAGAAACCTTAATTTAAAAGCTAAGTAGTAATGCTATACACCAAAGTCGCAAAGCCACCTTAAGGTGGCTTTGTTATATTTAGCACTCAAAGGAAAGGAGCGTTTATGCGTACTGCTGTTATTTCACACCCCCATTGCCGTAAACATAAAATGATTGACGATCATCCTGAGTGCCCACAGCGCCTTGACGCCATTGCCGATAGACTTCTGGCAAGTGGTATAGATATCGGCTTAACGCATTTACAAGCACCTAAAGCGCACCGTGAACATTACTTGTTAGCACATGACGAGTCGTTAGTTAATCTTGTGGAGCGTTTGCTCCCTAATGAGGGGTTAAATAACCTTGATGGCGACACTTGGCTATGCCCTGATTCATTAAAAGCAATAGAGCGCGCCGTAGGGGCAGGGCTGTTGGCTGTAGATGAAATACTCGCAGATAAACTCGATGCCGCCTTTTGCGCTGTACGCCCGCCTGGGCATCATGCCAATGCACATGCTTCATCTGGATTTTGTGTATTTAATAATTTAGCTATAGCGGTTAAGTATGCTCAAAGCAAAGGCGTTAAACGTATAGCCATAGCTGATTTTGACGTACACCACGGTAATGGTACACAAGATATTTTTTTGGATGACGACAATGTATTACTTTGTTCGTTATTTCAATATCCATTTTATCCAAATACAGCCGTAAAAAATAACAGCCACATAGTTAATTCCCCTTTGCCAATAGCCAGTAATGGCGATGATTTAAAAGAGGTGTTTAATACTCAGTGGTTGCCTAAATTAAAAGCCTTTAAGCCAGAGCTGCTATTTATAAGTGCAGGGTTTGATGCACACCTAGAAGATGACATGGCCAGTTTAAAGTTTGTAGAAGATGACTACAGCTGGCTTACTGAGCAATTATGCGACGTTGCAAAAGAGAGTGGCTGTAAAGGTGTTATATCTTACCTTGAAGGCGGCTATGCGCTATCAGCATTAGGAAGAAGTGCTGTAGCGCATATAAAAGTGCTTAGTGAGTACTAATACCAATTTGAAATAATTAATAATTACGCGAATTGGTATAACAAAGGCTGAGGGTTATAAACCTAGTAAATCAAACGCCTGCTTGGTATTAAGGGTTTTAATTTTGCCAAGGCAGCATTGCCCTTCATTTAACAAATAAGTGGTTACCAGCTGCACAAGTTGCTCTTCATTAAGGGGCTTACATGCAGCGCCTTGTAGGTCAACGTATTCGCCTTGCTTATTCAGCACACGCACATTACTAAGCTCACTTTGTGTTACGCTGTGCAAACACGCTTGTTGCTCTTGTTTATCGCGTGCTATTTCAAGCTCATTATAAACAATTAATAACTGTGGAAAGCTGTTTAGCATAGTTACCCTACTGTTACCTCATATGAAGTAAATTTACGTACATTAATTACGCCTGTATCAAAAATTAAGTACTGACCTTTTATACCTTGGAGCACACCGCTTACTACTGGGTTTTTATCAAAATTAAACGAGCTAATTTTAGTGGGGTACTCTGTCACCGGAAAGTTTAAGTCAACCACGTCTTCATCAAGTTGCTCTATAGCTGTGGCACCAAATAACTCGCTTAACTCATTTAATTTATCGCTAATTTGCGGGATAAGCTCAGCCGCAGCGGCTTTTAAGTCAATTTCTTCGTTTTGGCCCTTTAGCATATTACGCCAATTGGTTTTGTCGGCGATAAACTCAGCCAAAGCTACCTCCACTAAGCCTGATTGCAAACGTGTTTGTACTTTAAAAATAGGTAAGGCTTGAGTGGCACCCTGATCAACCCAACGTGTCGGTATTTGAGTATGACGGGTAATACCTACTTTAAGGCCAGAGGTATTGGCTAAATAAACGTAGTGAGGAATCATGCAGTTTTCTTCGCCCCACTGCGGCTCGCGACAAGTGCCTTGATCGTAATGGCAGGTTTCTGGCTTCATAATACACATATCGCAGCTAGCAAGCTTACGCATACACACAAAACAGTGGCCTTGCGAGTAACTCTTTTTAGTTTTTTTGCCACAGTTTGAGCATAAAATAGTACCGCTAAATGTAAGCGTTAACTCTTTACCAATGAGTGCGTTTAGGTCGATTAAGTTGTCGCCCACAGGAAGGTGATATTGAACCGGTTCTGTTAAGCTCGATTTTAGTTTACGCAAAGTGCCTTGCATCTTTACTTGGCCCCTAAAGATGTTGATATTAAAACGTGGAGTTTAACATCTTTAAACTGTATTGGCTTTTTAAGAAGTGTAAATAGTCATCATAGGGCAGGGGTTTTGCGTATAAGTAACCCTGTGCTCTGTCTGCGCCCATCTCTTTTAATAAGTGGTGTACATCTTGGGTTTCTATGCCTTCCATGGTGATAGATAGCCCTAGGTTATGTGCCATGTCTATAGCGGTTTGCACAATCACTTTATTGGCGGTGTTATTTGTTAAATCAAATACAAATGATTTATCTACTTTAAGCTCTGTAAAGCGGTAATTTACCAAATAGCTTAATGATGAATAGCCAGTGCCAAAGTCATCAAGCACTACCCGTACCCCTAAATCCGATAGTTCATTAACTAATGAAATAAGCGCTTCGTGGCTATCAACGAGAGCCGACTCCGTTAACTCAAACTTAAGTAACTGTGGCGGAACTTGGTATTTTATAAGAATGTTTTCTACTTTTTCAGCTAGGTTTTTAATTGACAGGTTTTTAGCACTTAAGTTTACGCTAATAGGGTGGTCTTTATAGCCTTGCTCCGTTAGTTTAATAATATCTTTACAGGCCTGCTCAATAACCCATAAGGTGAGCTCATTAATTATACCTGTGTGTTCAGCAAGGGTAATTAGCTCCTCTATAGAGACACCTTTAAAAGCGGGATTAGGCCAACGCAGCAACGCTTCTGCGCCACTGACTTGATTGAATTTTAGCCCTATTTGGGGTTGGTAATATAGCGCTAGTTGGTTGTCTTTAATCGCTTTTTGTAATTTAGCCGCTAATGCTACATCCATTAATATATTACTGTTATTAGAGGCGCTGACGACTAAATCGTTACTACTCTTGGCTTTTTTAAGCGCTAAATAACCCCGTTTTGTCCAATATTCAAAATCGTCATTTTTGGCAGCATTACTAATGCCTATGTTATAGGTCAGTTGTAAGTTTAGCCCTTGAATTTCGTATTGCTTTGGCAGGCTATTAATCACTTTAATTAAAGCCCCTTCAAGAGATTGCTGATTTTGGTTCTTAGTCGATATGCAGGCAAATATCCCGCTGCCTAGATCGGCTAAGCGGGGACTGTTATTAAAGTCTATGTCGAGGCTGGTAAATTCCCGCTCATGGCTAAGCTCTAACTCTATTTGCTTAGCCACGTGCTTTATTAACGTGTAGCCCTGTGATGGGGTAATTATTGTGTTGAGCGAATTAAAGTGGCGAATTTTAATCAAGCATAGGGTGGTATTACGCCCTTGTGCTTGTAAGCTCATAAACGCTTGTTTTAATTTGGCACTGTTAAGTAATTTAGTTTGCTGAGTATGTGTAGCATGATAAAGCGCGCGCTCGCGCTGATAGCGCACTCTATCGGCAAGCGCCATAGCCATTAAAATAACTTCACACAAAATTGCCACTAAAAACGCGTGACGAATCGCAAAACTATAATCCAAAAAGCCGGTTAACTCTAGTGGCTGTATTGCTGCGCCAACAATGAGAGGAACCCACGAAAAAACATAAAACTTCGCCCACCTAAAGCCCGTGCGTAGTTTATTGTAAATCAAAATAGCGCACATGATGTACAACAGGCTTAGCACACAAAAAAACAGCGGCGCTGCAATGTACTCGGGTATGAATAATGTAATTAATGCTAATAAAAATATTAGAGTAAGTAGCGCTTTACTCATTTTATAGCGCCAACATTTATCTTTGTGGTAGCGTAAAAACATGGTGCAAAAGGCGAGGGTAAAGAAGGCCATTGAGTAGTTTGAAAAAATTACTTTTTCGTGCAGATACAATTGCCACTCTAGGGGCCATAAATAAAAGCCAAAGCCCATTACAATGCCCATTAAACACAGCGCACTAATGATATAGCCTATATAAACTAAATAAACGCGGTCTTTAATTCCAAAATAAAGCACTAAATTATACAGGGCGGCCATTAGTAGCACGCCTGCAAATATGCCCCAAATACCGGTTTGCGAGCGAACTAAATCAACAAATTCTTTATGGCGATACAAATTAATAGGGGTTTTGCTAATCCCCGTTGTATCAATTTTAATGGCTAAGCGCTCTGTTGTTTTACTCTCAAGTGCAAAACGTATATGCGGTACGCTATATTGGAAAAGCGTGAGAGACTTTACTTTATCACCTAATTTATAGCTTTCTATAAGCTCATTTCTTTTATTTAATCGATACACGCTTAAGTGATCAACCATGGGGTTATCAAAATGAGCAACAATGTCTTGAGTATCTAAACTTTTATTTTCAAGGTCTATAAATAGCCAATAGTTTTGCTGCTTAAAGCTCCACGGAATATCGCTCAGCGATTGGTGGGTGAGCAAATTAGGATTTAAAATAATATCGTTTAGCGTGTGAGATTTACTCTCATCTATATAGTAAGCAAAGTCTAAATATACAGGTGTGGTTTTATCGATGGTATAACGAGTCGGCACTACTAGGTTAGAAGCGAGTGTGCTAATAATATATAATATGAAAATCAGTATGGCTAAGGCCGTGGCATGATAACGTAAAGTTTTCGTTTCCAACGTTGTATACTTGTAATAACTCTTTTAATTAGTGTAGCACTAAAAAAGCGCATATAAACTGCGCTTTTTTAGTTAAATTTTTAGGGTCTGCTGACCTTTCAGGATTAAAATTTGTTTATCCTAGAGATAATTTAATCGCGGCGTGAGGTTTGTAACCTAGTGGATTAAGTCAAACCCTTTGGGCAGCGCATGTTTGGCATTTATTCCTCGTTATCGCCCATTTATGGGGAATAACCACATTACATAGGCGCTGCCTTGCCTAAATACCAAACATACTGCTGCAAATTTAACCTATAAAGATAAGCAAGCTCTAAGTTAAACCAATAATTTAGTTACAGGCTACTGCTCGCGAGCAATTGCTCTGTAAGCTATATCGGTGCGGTACTCCATACCTTCCCAGCTAATTTGTTTTACAAGCTCGTATGCACGTTGCTGCGCCTCGGTAACGGTATTGCCAAGTGCCGTTGCACATAATACACGTCCACCTGCGGTGACAACGTTTTCGCCCGCTTGCTTAGTACCTGCATGAAATACTTTTTCATCGGCAGGGTAGTTAACTTTAAGGCCTGATATTGCATCACCTTTAGGGTAATCACCTGGGTAGCCTTTAGCGGCAAGTACAACACCTACGGCTGCGCGCGGGTCAAACTCAATGGTTGTTTTATCAAGCTCTTCGCGGTTAGCCGCTTCAACAAGCTCAACTAAGTCTGATTTAAGACGAAGCATCATAGGTTGTGTTTCAGGGTCTCCAAAGCGGCAGTTGTACTCAATCACTTTAGGTGTGCCCTGGGCATCAATCATTAAACCTGCGTATAAAAAACCAGTGTAAGGGTGGCCTTCGCTTGCCATTCCTTCAACGGTAGGAACGATAACTTCGTTCATAATACGCTGGTGGATCTCGTCGGTTACGACAGGTGCCGGTGAGTACGCGCCCATGCCGCCAGTATTTGGCCCTTTGTCACCATTGTAGGCGCGTTTATGATCTTGGCTTGTTGCAAATGGCAAAATATTTTTACCATCAACCATAACAATAAAAGAAGCTTCTTCGCCTTCTAAAAACTCTTCGATTACAACACGGCTGCCAGCTTCGCCAAACGCATTACCTGCCAGCATATCGCGAATAGCGTCTTCAGCTTCACGCTCGTTCATTGCTACAATCACACCTTTACCAGCCGCTAGGCCATCTGCTTTTATTACAATTGGCGCGCCTTTTTCTTTTAAATAAGCAAGGGCAGGGTCAATTTGTTCAAACGTTTGGTAATCAGCGGTTGGGATTGCATGGCGAGCTAAAAAGTCTTTAGTAAACGACTTAGAGCCTTCTAGCTGTGCTGCGCCGGCTGTTGGGCCAAAAATAGCGAGACCGTGTTCACGGAACTTATCTACTACACCCAGTACAAGCGGAACTTCAGGGCCCACAATAGTAAGTTCTACATTGTTTTGTTGCGCAAAGTGTAATAGGCCATCTAGGTCTTCAACGTTAATTGCAACGTTCTCTAATTTTGGCTCAAGTGCAGTACCAGCATTACCTGGTGCTACAAATACGGTGTTTACTTTACTGTTTTGAGCGGCCTTAAACGCAAGTGCGTGTTCGCGGCCGCCACTGCCAATGACTAATACATTCATGGCGAAATATTCCTATTTAAAGCGGTTTTTTAAATTTCAGCGTCATACGGTCGCTTTCACCAATAGCTTTGTATTTATCGGCATCTTGCTCGCCAAGGCGTAAGCTTGGTGGAAGCGTCCATACCCCTTTAGGGTGATCGGCTGTATCTTTTGGATTCGCGTTAATCTCACTTGTTGCAACTAATTCAAACCCAGCTTTTTTAGCTAAATCGATGACGTAGCTTTGCTTCATGTAGCCAGTTGATTTTTGATCCTCATCAGCACGGCTCTCATCTAAGCGGTGTTCAACTACACCTAATACGCCACCTGGTTTTAACGCTTTATAAAAAGATTTAAACGCGCTTAATGCACCTTCAGTGTCTTTACCCATGTACCAGTTATGTACATTGCGAAAGGTTAGTACCATGTCGGCAGTACCGGCTGGGGCAATATCAGTGTGCGTTAGAGGAGCAAATTCAGAAATTTTTACTTTGCTAAAACGCTCATCTTCGGCCACTTTTTTCTTAAAGTTGGCCAGTGAGCGTTGGTAATATCCCACCGATGAATCACTCGGAAAGTGCGCAGCGTAATATAGGCCTTGCTCTTTAAGTGCTGGTGCTAATATTTCACTGTACCACCCACCGCCTGGCGCAATTTCAACCACGGTCATTGTTGGTTTAAAACCAAAAAATGCCAGAGTTTGCTCAGGGTGACGGTATTCATCGCGGGCGCTATTTTTAGCGCTGCGCTCACTTGATTGAATAGCATGGCTAAGGCTTGACTCATGGTTATGGCTAAGTGCCATAGTTGATGTAAGCGCAAGCGAGGCAACAAGTAGTGACTTTAGTGCAAATTTCATCGTTTGTTCCTTAACATTTTATATAGGTGTTGAATCAGAATACGTGAATTGATTGCAAACAAAAAGGGCTAAACGCTGTGTTTAACCCTTTGTGTGATTAGTGGCGGAAGTGGCGCATGCCGGTAAATACCATTGCCATGCCAGCTTCGTCAGCAGCGGCGATAACTTCTTCATCGCGCATTGAGCCACCTGGTTGTATTACGGCTGTAATACCGGCCGCTGCAGCTGCATCTATGCCGTCACGGAACGGGAAGAATGCATCCGACGCCATCACTGAACCAGGTACTTCTAGGTTTTCATCAGCGGCTTTAATACCTGCTATTTTAGCGGAGTAAACACGGCTCATTTGACCTGCGCCTACGCCAATGGTCATTCCGTCGCGGGCATATACAATCGCGTTTGATTTAACAAACTTAGCCACTTTCCAGCAAAACAGTAAATCTTTAAGTTCTTGCTCAGAAGGCTGACGTTTAGACACAACTTTTAAGTCGCCTTGAGTAACCATGCCTAGGTCGCGGTCTTGTACTAAAACACCGCCGTTTACGCGTTTAATGTCGTGGCCTGTTGCTTTGCCACTCCATTGTCCACACGCTAATAAACGTACATTCTTTTTCGCTTCAACAATTTTTGCCGCTTCGTTTGAAATGCTAGGGGCAATAATCACTTCAACGAACTGGCGATCAACAATGGCTTGTGCTGTTTTTGCATCAAGCTCGCGGTTAAAGGCAATAATGCCGCCAAACGCTGAGGTTGGATCTGTTTTAAAGGCACGGTCGTAAGCACTAAGAATATCTTCGCCAATTGAAACGCCACATGGGTTAGCGTGTTTAACAATAACACATGCAGGTACATCAAATTCTTTAACACACTCAAGTGCGGCGTCGGTATCTGCAATGTTATTAAACGACAGGGCTTTACCTTGTAGCTGAGTAGCGGTTGCAACGGATGCTTCGCTTACATCGTTTTCAACGTAAAAAGCAGCATCTTGGTGTGAGTTTTCACCGTAACGCATATCTTGCTTTTTAGTGAACTGCATATTGATAGTACGTGGGAATTTAGTCTCTTCAACGGCTTCTTCAGTGTAATCAGGAACCATTTTGCCAAAGTAGTTAGCAATCATGCCATCGTATTGAGCAGTGTGCTCATAAGCGGCAATGGCTAAGTCAAAACGTGTTTTATATGTAGTTGAACCATTATTGTTTTGCATTTCGCTAATAACACGGTCGTAATCGCTCGCGTTTACCACAATCGTTACATCTTTGTGGTTTTTAGCGGCTGCGCGCACCATAGTTGGGCCGCCAATATCAATGTTCTCAATGGCATCTTCAAGGCTGCAGTTTTCTTGAGCGACAGTATTCGCAAAGGGGTATAAGTTAACTACAACAATATCGATAGCAGAGATGTTGTTATCTGCCATTACACCTTCATCTTGTCCGCGACGCGCCAATATGCCGCCGTGAATTTTAGGGTGAAGAGTTTTTACGCGACCATCCATAATTTCAGGATGACCTGTGTGATCTGATACTTCAGTCACTTTTATGCCGTTATCAGCAAGGAGTTTGCAGGTACCGCCAGTTGATAAAATATCAACACCTTGCGCTTCTAGAGCGCGGGCAAATTCAACAATACCAGTTTTATCAGACACACTTAAAAGTGCGCGACGAATGGGACGATGAGTATCCATTGTAGTTTGATTTCCTCAGTTAATGAGCTAGCTTAGAAGCGGGCATTTTAACTGATTACTACTCAAAAAACGACTTATAAAGCGCCAATAAGCGTGAGCATTTTGCAATTTGGTTAATGAATTGCAGGTATAAAAAAAGCACCCAAAGGTGCTTTTTTTGCATGATACCAATTGTATTGGATTAGTAAGCAGTTATTACGATAGAAAAACAAGTCTATAACAAGGCAAAAATTTTACAGTGTAGTTATTCTACATAAGAAATTTTTAACGCCGTTATGGGCTTGTTTAGCTCGTTAGAATGCTTACGCTTTCAATATCATTGGTATTAGTTCATGCCGTATTTTTTAAGCTTTTTACGTAAAGTACCGCGGTTGATACCTAGTAAAATTGCCGCACGAGTTTGGTTACCACGTGTGTATGTCATTACTTCTTCAAGTAATGGCGCTTCTAGCTCTGAAAGAACAAGGTCGTAAACGTCTTGCACATCTTGACCGTTAAGCTGCTTTAAATAGTGGTGAACAGCTTTTTTTACTGCATCACGCAATGGCTGCGGTTTCTCGTGTGACTGAACATGAGGGTTTGTGATAAATGGAGAAGTCACGTTTTGTTCGAACATTATTTAATCTCTTTCTTTCTTAGTTAGCTGCTAGTGTTTTAAAGTATTGCGTTAATGCGTCAACTTGTGCTTTTGGGTTGTCGAGCGCATTAAATACTCGCCTAAACTGACCGTCACTGTCATGGGTTTGCAAATACCAAGATACATGTTTGCGAGCGATTCGCGCTCCCATTGGCTCGCCGTAAAACGCATGGAGGTTATCTAAATGCTCCATTAAAATACTTCGCACCTCTGAAATAGCAGGTGGTGGTAAGTGTTCTCCAGTTCGCAAATAGTGGTCTATCTCCCTAAATATCCAAGGGCGACCTTGGGCGGCTCGGCCAATCATAATGGCATCTGCACCCGTATAGTCCAAAACCTGCTTTGCCTTCTCTGGTGATGTAATATCACCATTAGCAACCACAGGTATCGACACTGAGCGTTTTATATCCCTAATCGTGGCATATTCTGCTTCACCTTTGTACATACATGCGCGCGTGCGCCCATGTACAGCAAGTGATGCAATGCCATAACGCTCAGCTATTCTCGCAATCTCTACACCATTACGGTTATCCTGATCCCATCCTGTTCGGATTTTAAGTGTGACCGGGATATCAACAGCATTTACTACTGCATCAATTATCTCTTCCACAAGTTCAGGAAACTGTAATAAGGCAGAGCCTGCGAGTTTCTTGTTCACTTTTTTTGCTGGGCACCCCATATTGATATCTATGATCTGTGCACCGTTTGCAACATTGAATTGTGCGGCCTGCGCCATAAGCTCAGGATCTGCTCCTGCAATTTGCACCGCGCGTATACCCGATTCGCCGCTGTGATCCATACGGTTCATCGATTTTTCAGTCTTCCAAACCTTCGGGTTTGACGATAACATTTCAGACACGGCCAAGCCTGCGCCTAAGCGGCGGCAAAGCTGTCTAAATGGTCTGTCTGTAATACCTGCCATTGGCGCGACTATTACATTATTCTCAAGTTGGTATGAACCGATACGCACTGTATTCAATAGGCCTCTTTTCAAGGGGCGCTAAGTTTACGGTTTTTTTAGGAAAAATCAAAGGCTATAAATTGAACAAAAGTGACTTTTTTTTGCCCTTTTCGTATTGACTTTTGATAACCGCATGACAAGCGGGTTGATTTGTTTGAAATTTAAGCAAAAAATAATTTTGCCAAATGATGCGGGCTAATTTTTTAACTGTAAAAAAATAGTAAAGCCTGTTAAATACAGGCTTTACATGCAAGTTTTGAGTTAAAACTCTAAATTTATAAATGTATGAGGCTAGCTATTTTTTGTACCGCTTACACGGGTCCAATCACCCTCTAGTGCAATATCATCAAGCTTAATAAACGGTGCGTAAATATCGGCAACGGATTGAGCTTGTTCTTCTAATATGCCCGACATAGCAATTTTGCCACCAGGCTTTAGTAAACCCAAAATTACACTGTGAAGCTCACGCAGCGGCTGCGCTAAAATATTAGCTACTACAATATCAGCACTAAACTCAGGCTGGTTTTCTGGCAGGTATACCTCAAGCTTATCGGCTACGCCATTACGTTGTGCGTTATCTAAGCTTGCTTCAAGCGCTTGCGGGTCGATATCAATACCTATCATGCGCTCTGCACCAAGTTTGATGGCTGCAATGCCTAAGATTCCCGATCCACACCCAAAATCAACCACTGTTTTACCGCTTAAATCTTGGCTTTCTAGCCATTTTAGGCATAGTGCTGTTGTTGCATGTGTACCCGTACCAAACGCAAGGCCTGGGTCGAGCAATACATTGACTGCATCTGGGTCTGGAATTTCGCGCCAGCTTGGGCATATCCACAGTTTTTCACCGAACTGGATGGGGTGAAAGTTATCCATCCACTCACGCTCCCAGTCTTTATCTTCAAGTTGCTCAATTTTGTATACTAGCGTGTCTTTAATTTCATCATGACGTTTAAGTAGTGCAATTACGCTGTTCATATCATGATTGGCTTCAAAAAGACCAATTACAGTGGTATCGGCCCAAAACTCAACGGTGCCAATTTTAGGCTCATAAATAGGTGTATCTTTAGCGTCAATAAAAGTAACAGAGGCACTGCCTGCTTCCATTAATAAGTCACTCACTGCATCTGCGGTTGCAGCATTGGCATTGATACGGATTTGGATCCAAGCCATGGTTGTTTCCTTTAAATAGAAAAAAGGCCGCTACAGCGGCCTTTTTAGTTTATAAGAAGCGCTAAATTATTTAGCGTCTAAAAAGCTTTTTAGTAAGTCTGAGCGAGAAGGGTGGCGTAATTTACGCAGTGCTTTCGCTTCTATTTGACGAATACGCTCACGGGTTACGTCAAACTGTTTACCTACTTCTTCTAAGGTGTGGTCGGTATTCATATCAATACCAAAACGCATACGTAATACTTTAGCTTCACGTGCTGTTAAGCCCGCTAACACATCGTTTGTCGCGCCACGAAGAGACTCCATTGTTGCCGAGTCGATAGGCGAATCAATAGTAGTATCTTCGATAAAGTCACCTAAGTGCGAATCTTCATCATCACCGATTGGGGTTTCCATTGAAATTGGCTCTTTGGCAATTTTAAGTACCTTACGGATTTTATCCTCAGGCATCATCATGCGTTCTGCTAATTCTTCTGGATTTGGCTCACGACCCATTTCTTGTAACATTTGACGAGAAATACGGTTAAGTTTATTAATCGTTTCTATCATATGTACCGGAATACGGATTGTTCTTGCTTGGTCAGCAATTGAGCGAGTAATCGCTTGGCGAATCCACCACGTAGCGTAAGTTGAGAACTTATAACCACGGCGGTATTCAAACTTATCTACCGCTTTCATCAAGCCAATGTTACCTTCTTGGATTAGATCTAAGAATTGTAAACCACGGTTTGTGTATTTTTTAGCAATTGAGATTACAAGACGTAAGTTAGCTTCAACCATCTCTTTTTTCGCACGGCGCGCTTTTGCTTCACCAATGCTCATACGACGGTTTATGTCTTTAATACGCTCAATGCTTAAGCCTGTGCTTTCTTCAATAACACATAGCTTTTGAATGCAACGAATAATTTCAGGCTTCACTTGCTCAAGTTTAGCTGAGTGTTTTTCGTTAGCAGCAATTTCTAGGTCTAGCCATGCTGTGTCTGTCTCGTTATTAGCAAAATGCTTAATAAACGTTTTCTTAGGTAGCTTAGCTATTTGTACAGCTTGTTTCATGATAAGACGTTCTTGAACACGCACTCTGTCCATCATTTCTCGCATGTTATTTACCATGCGATCAAACTGTTTTGGTACTAATTTAAAGGTTCTGAAAAGCTCGCCAATCTCAAAAATAGCGGCTTGAGAATCTGGGTGCGAACGCCCTTTTTCATCAAATGTAGTACGAGCCTTAATGTATAAATCACGTAAGTTTTCAAAGTGAACACGGGCTTCCTCTGGATCAGGGCCTGTATCTACTTCTTCTTCGTCTTCATCATCATCGCTGTCTTTGTCATCTTCATCATCGTCTTCATCAAGTTGCTCTTCACTTAATTCAGAACCAATGTGTGTCGCAGAGATTTGTGCTTCGTCTTCGTTAGGATCGAAAAAGCCAGAAATAATGTCGCTTAGGCGCATTTCTTCTGCTTCGAACTTATCCCACTGCTCGAGTAGGTAAGTGATTGCTTCTGGGTATTCGGCAACAGAAATTTGTACCTGGTTGATACCTTCTTCAATGCGTTTAGCGATTACAATTTCGCCTTCACGAGTAAGGAGTTCCACAGTACCCATTTCACGCATGTACATGCGCACTGGGTCAGTAGTACGGCCAATTTCTTTTTCTACAGTTGCAAGGGCTGCAGCAGCAGCTTCTGCTGCGTCTTCGTCTGTCGTGGTTTCTTGCATCATTAATTCATCAGCATCAGGCGCATTTTCGCTAACCTTAATACCCATGTCATTAATCATGCTAATGATATCTTCTACTTGATCTGAGTCGATTATGTCTTGTGGAAGGTGATCATTTACTTCAGCAAAAGTTAAGTAGCCTTGCTCTTTACCTTTTTGAATCAGAAGTTTTAATTGTGACTGAGGAGTTGGATCCATAGAGATTGTTTCTTCCACTCTGATAAGTTGATACAACAGGCGTCATCATAGAATTAGCCTTTAACTAACTTTAATAATGTGACGCAGTGAATAGCACAGTATAACAGTTTAAATCAAGTCTGACTAGCCGTTACTCGCTTTTAGCGCTGTCATAAGTAAATGACATTCGAGTTTTTCATCACTTGATAAGCCCTGTGTCTTGTCCTTTATTAATAGGGTCTCTAGTCGATAATTTAAACACTGATCTTCAATAAATTTAAAAGTATTTTGAAAAACAGTCTCTAAACGCTCATCACTAATTTGGTGCTGCCATGTGGCAAGCTTTACTAGCGGTTCGTAATCCTCGGAATCTCTAAATGATTCGAGTAAAACTGCTGTGTTTGCATTATCTTTTTGCAGTGCGCGCTCTTGTAAGCGCAGTAGCAAACCTATGCCGGCTATGTTCATTTGAGCAAGCTCTGGTAAGTAAGGCACACTTTTAGCTAACTGTGGGTGCTGAATTAAAATACCAATAGCCTGTCGCATAGGGGTAATTTTAAATTTACGCTCAACCGCTTGTTGCTGTTTAGGGGTTTTTAATCGGCTGTTTAATTGCTCACGCGTACGGCCAATTAAACGACCTAACTGCTCTAAAATATTCTCTTGGTAAAATTCACTCGGAATTTTTTCAATTAACGGCAATGCAGCACTCAATAATTTAGCTTTCCCAGAGTCGAGTGTTAGGTCTACTTCTTGGCTAAGTTTATTAAACAGCACTTTAGTGAAGTCATCTGCTTGGCTTAAGCGTTGCTCAAACTGTGTTTTACCTTCTTGTTGTACTAGTGAATCTGGGTCTTCGCCATCGGGTAAAAATACAAAATGCAGGGCTTTGCCATCGTTTAAATAGGGCAAGGCGTTTTCAAGTGCTCGCCAAGCTGCATCGCGGCCCGCTCGGTCACCATCGTAACAACAAATAACCTTGTCGGTGGTCCTAAATAGCGTATGCATATGCTCGCTTGTCGTAGCTGTACCAAGAGCTGCCACTGCGTATTCTATTCCTTGCTCAGCAAGCGCAACTACATCCATGTAACCTTCTACAATGAGTACATGTTCAAGTTTTTTATGCGCCTGTTTTGCCTCATAAAGACCATAGAGCTCAAAACCCTTATGAAAAATACGGGTCTCTGGTGAGTTTAGGTATTTTGGCCCTTGGTCGGCTTGCATAACACGCCCACCAAAGGCGATAACACGGCCACGTTTATCACGAATAGGAAACATTAAACGGTCGCGGAAAAAATCAAACTGCCTGCCTGGTGTCTTTTCAGAGGCAAGCTTAAGCTCAACTAATTGCTCTTTTTGTTCTTTTGTTCGGCCAAGTTGCTGGCAAAGCGCTTCCCATTCGCTCGGCGCATAACCAATCATAAACTTTTTAACTGTTTCGCCGCTTAAACCACGTCCTTTTACGTAATCAATTACCGTAGCAGAGTTGCTATGGTGCTTTAATTGGTGCTGGTAAAAGCGTGCTGCGTGTAACATTAAATCGTAGTCTGAGCGTTTTTGTGCTGCCGTGCGCTCTGGGGCTGAGCTGTTGCCATTCTCTCGAGGCACATCTAAATTTAAAAGGCTAGCGAGCTCTTCTATGGCATCAACAAACTCAAGCTTGTCGTACTCCATAACAAACGAAATAGCATTGCCATTAGCACCACAGCCAAAGCAGTGGTAAAACTGTTTATCTTGAGAAACAGTAAACGAGGGAGACTTCTCGTTATGGAAAGGGCAGCAAGCTTGGTAGTCTTTGCCTGCTTTTTTAAGACCAACCTTAGAGTCTATTAGCTCTACAATATCTGTTCTGGCGAGTAAATCGTCAATAAAATTTCGTGGGATCTTTCCAGCCATGTTTTGTAAGTAGTCCTAACAATTGGTGAGGTGTAATTTCAACACAATGCGTGCATTTATAAAAGAGGTATAGTGTGTTTAAAGTATTGCTCACTCTAAAATGAGTGCTAGCTCTATAAACGAAGAAACCGAGCACAGGGCTCGGTTTACTTGAATCATACTTTATGTATGTGGGGGTATTAGGCTGTTAATCGTTGCTTAATTAAACCAGAAAGCTTGCCCATATCGGCACGTCCTTCGGCTTTGCTTTTGATTATGCCCATTACTTTACCCATGTCTTGCATACCTGCTGCATTAGTATCAGCAATAGCCGCATCAATAAGGGCAACAATTTCTTCTTCACTCAGTTGTTGAGGTAAAAAAGTTTCTAGTGCTGCGATCTCATTGGCTTCAATTTCGGCTAAATCTTCACGCCCAGCACCTTTGTACTGAGTGTAAGAGTCACGACGTTGTTTAACAAGCTTCACTATAACGGAGGTAATACCTGCGTCGTCGAGTGTTATTTGCTCGTCAATTTCACGTTGCTTAATTGCGGCAAGCACCATGCGAATAGGGTTAAGACGTTGTTTGTCTTTTGCTCTCATCGCATCTTTTTGCGCATCTTTTAGCGTTATTAAAAGGCTCATTTATACAAGACCAAATACGATTAGTATAATTTAACGCGACGTGCGTTATCGCGAGAAAGCTTCTTCATGTGACGCTTAACCGCTGCAGCTTTTTTACGCTTACGCTCAGCTGTTGGCTTTTCATAGTGCTCGCGACGACGAACTTCTGAAAGGATACCTGCTTTTTCACATGAACGCTTGAAGCGACGAAGTGCTACGTCAAACGGTTCGTTCTCTCTTACTTTAATTACTGGCATTAAAAATTCACCTACCTAAATTATGAGCGTTGCTCAAGTTGATCAAACATTGATCAAGTGGTTCAAAAATGGTGCGGTATTGTAATCCGAAGCAGCACCATATGTAAAGGATAATATTAACAGAAATGCAGCGGCTTAAATACTGTTAATTTGACTGGCGTTGGTATAACCGGCAGAACACTTGCCCAGATTTTTTTTCTTTGATTAACAACCAGTTATTTGGGGGTGAAAAGTTGCTTAGCTCTATTTCTACCTCAACATAAATAAGTGCATCTTGACTAAGCCATTGGTTATTTTCTAATAAATCACAGCTACTTTGCGCTAAATTTTTACGAAATGGTGGGTCAACAAAAACTAAATCGAATGGTTGATTTATGTTCTTTTGCGCTAAATATGAGAGCGAGTTGGTTTGTACTACCTGAGCGTTGTTAAGGTCTAATGTGCAAATGTTTTGTTCAAGTTGCTTCGCAGCTAATGCGTCTAATTCGATAAAAGTCGTGTTTTTAGCAAATCGAGACAATGCTTCAAAGCCTAATCCGCCTGAGCCTGCAAAGCAGTCTAACACAGTTGCATCGCGTGTATCTTGCATTAACCAATTAAACACGGTTTCTTTAATACGGTCTGTTGTTGGGCGAAGCCCTTCTACATTTTTTACCGGTAGTTTACGGCCACGAAACTGCCCGCTAATTACTCTAATAAAGCCGTCAGTAGATTTGCTAATTGCTTTATTTTTCGCTGCTTTTTTTCTCATTTAGGTCACTAAAAAATGGTATATGGGATCTAGCTCAGATAATATTGTACGTAGTTTACGTTTAGCTTCATTTTTCAACCGCATTAAAAGTGTTACTATTTAGCACTTACGTTTTGAACGGTTGATTGGCCGGCACGTGTTGCTGAGCCACACCAAGCTATTTCAAATTTTAGTTTATCAGATTTTTATAAGTGGTTATTAGCAAGTATGGCAAAAAAAAGTAAATTCATGTCTTGGCTCGGTTTTGGTAAGTCAGATAAAAAACAAGCAGAAGCTGATAAACAACAGGCATTAGCTCAGCAACAAGAAGCTGAGCGCTTAGCGGCAGAAAAGGCCGAGGCAGAGCGTGAAGAACAAGCGCGTATCGCTGCTGAAAAAGCCCAAGAAGAGCGTTTGGCTATTGAAAAAGCGAACGCTGAGTTGCTTGCAAAAGAGCAAGCTGAGGCACAGGCGCAACAACAAGCACACGCTGCACGTTTAGCAGAGCAAGAAGCGCAAATGCGCTTAGAGCAAGAGCGTGTAGCTGCTCTAAGCGCAGAGCAGCAACGTCTAAACCAAGAGCGCGAGCAAGCTGAGCAAGATGAAAAATTAGCAATTGAAAAAGCCAACGCTGAGTTACTTGCCAAAGAGCAAGCTGAAGCACAGGCGCAACAACAAGCCCAAGAAGCTCGTTTAGCAGAGCAAGAAGCGCAAATGCGTTTAGAGCAAGAACGTATAGCTGCAGAGCAGGTAGAAGCTGAACGCCTAGAACAACAGCGTATTGCACAAGAACAGGCAGAAGCTAAACGTGCAGAGCAAGAACGTATTGCAGCAGAACAAGCAGAAGCTGAGCGCTTAGAGCAAGCGCGTATAGCTGCAGAGGCCGAAGCTGAGCGTTTAGAGCAAGAACGTATTGCAGCAGAGCAAGCAGAGGCTGAGCGCTTAGAGCAAGCGCGTATAGATGCAGAGGCCGAAGCTGAACGTTTAGAGCAACAGCGTATTGCACAAGAACAAGCAGAGGCTGAGCGTTTAGAGCAAGCGCGTATTGCTGCAGAGGCCGAAGCTGAGCGCTTAGAGCAAGAACGTATTACGGCAGAGCTTGCAAAAGAAGAGGCTAAACTTGCTGAAAAGCCTAAAAAAGAGGGCTTTTTTTCACGTCTTAAAAAAGGGCTATTAAAAACCCGTGTAAATATAGGCTCTGGCTTTGCCTCTATTTTTAGTGGTAAAAAAATAGATGATGATCTATTTGAAGATCTAGAAACACAGCTTCTTACCGCCGACTTAGGTGTTGATACCACCATGAAGCTGATTGATAGCCTAACTGATGCCGCCGATCGAAAACAGCTTAAAGATGGCGATGCGCTTTATGAGCTTATGAAGCAAGAAATGGCCACCATGCTTAAAACAGCAGAGCAACCGCTTGTTGTAAACACAGATAAAAAACCATTTGTTATATTAATGGTAGGGGTAAACGGCGTAGGTAAAACAACCACTATTGGTAAGTTGGCTAAGCAGTTTCAAAATGAAGGTAAGTCAGTTATGTTGGCCGCAGGTGATACGTTCCGTGCAGCAGCAGTAGAGCAGCTGCAAGTGTGGGGAGAGCGTAACAGCATTCCTGTGATTGCCCAGCATACTGGCGCAGATAGTGCTTCAGTAGTGTTTGACGCATTTCAAGCCGCTAAAGCACGCAATGTTGATGTGTTAATCGCTGATACAGCAGGGCGGTTGCAAAATAAAGATAACCTTATGCAAGAGCTTGAAAAAATAGCCCGCGTAATGAAGAAAATTGACCCTGATGCGCCGCATGAAGTTATGCTAACTATTGATGCTGGTACAGGTCAAAATGCAATCAGCCAAGTCAACCTATTTAATCAGTGTGTTGGTTTAACCGGTATTACCCTTTCAAAACTTGATGGTACAGCTAAAGGTGGGGTTATATTTGCTGTTGCAGACAAGTTTAATATTCCTATTCGTTACATTGGTGTGGGTGAAGGTATTGATGATTTGCGCGCATTTAAAAGCGATGACTTTATTGATGCTTTATTTAGCCAAGATGAGGACGACGTTTAATAAATAAAAGGGAGCTTACTCCCTTTTTAATTGCAAGGAATTCCATTTTACAAATTTGGGACTGGCATAATAAAAATGATAAATTTTCAGCAAGTAAGTAAAACCTATCCGGGGGGACATCGTGCTCTCGAAAAAGTTACATTTCATATTAAGCCTGGCGAACTGGCCTTTTTAACAGGTCACAGTGGTGCGGGTAAAAGCACCTTATTAAAGCTCATTAGCTTGATGGAACGCCCTTCTGCTGGAAGCGTTTCAATTAACGGTGTTGATTTAAATAAAGTAAATTCTCGGCAAATTCCTTATGCGCGCCGCGATATTGGAATTATTTTTCAAAATCATCGTTTGTTAGAACGCTACACCGTTTTTGATAACGTTGCATTGCCGTTGATCATTGAAGGTACACACCATAAGTATATTGCTAAGCGGGTACATGGGGCGTTAGATAAAGTCGGGCTATTAGATAAAGTGAAATGCCATCCTTCTACGCTCTCAGGTGGTGAGCAGCAGCGGGTAGGTATTGCCAGGGCGATTGTAAATTCTCCGCCTATTTTATTAGCTGACGAACCAACGGGTAACCTTGACCCAGAATTATCTATGGAAATATTAAGGCTGTTTGAAGATTTTAATAAACACGGTACCACCGTACTTATAGCAACGCACGATCTTGGTCTTGTTTCTCGTTTGAAATACCGTAGCCTGACTTTAAAAGATGGCCGTATGCTTGAAGACCCACTTGCGGAGGTAGCACTGTGAGCTTGTTATTTAAAGGGCGACAAAACTCCAACGATAAACAAAAAAAATCAGCGATTGCAGGCGGTTATTTTTTTATTATTAATATTTTTCGCCAAGGCGTACACAGTTTAGGTGAAATGTGGCGTACACCACTTGCATCATTAATGACAATTGCTGTACTTGGCCTAAGTTTAACATTACCTGCAACCCTGTATTTAGTTGTAAAAAATGTACAGCAAGTCAGTAGCGGGTTTGAAGAAGCTAGCGAAATATCACTTTTTGTAAAAGAAAGCATGAGTGAGCAAGAAACACAAACCTTAGTAAAGCGTTTAGCACTTTACGCCGAGGTGGACAGTGTTGAATTTATTTCTAAGCAACAAGCGCTAACTGAATTTAAAGACGTGTCGGGGTTTGGGCAAGCTTTAGAATACCTAGATAGCAATCCACTTCCCGATGTTGTATTGGTTACACCTACTAAACGACATCGCCAGCCCAATGCAGCTAAAGCACTGCTTACAAAACTTGAAAACGAGCGAGAGGTAGATTTTGGTAAGCTTGATATTGCATGGCTTGAACGCCTGAATGCTTTGTTAGACTTATTGAAAGAAAGTGTTATAACAATTGCGCTGTTACTTCTTACCTCTGTCACCCTTATAATTGGTAACACGATTCGTTTATCTATTATGGATAAAAAAGAAGAAATACAGGTAATGAAGTTGGTAGGGGCTACCAATACGTTTATACATGCCCCATTTTTATGGACGGGTATTTGGTATGGTGTAATAGGTGGTTTATTTGCCTTTATTTGTATTGCCCTAATGATGTGGTGGTTAACAAGTGCTGTAAGTAGTGTTGCTGGCGTGTATCAAACAAGTTTTTCGTTAATTGGGTTAACACTTAATGAGTTTGGAGCATTGGTATTATTAGCAACCAGCTTAGGCTTTGTCGGTTCTTATTTATCAGTTAACCGGTATATTAAAGAGATTGAGCCAGACAAAGTATAACAACGCCTGCTAATGGCTGACTCAAAATTGTCATTTTTGTATATTATTATCCTTAAAAGAGATTAGTTGTAAATGTGCTGTTATGTTTACGCTAATCTCTGCAATCCCTTAGTTCATCACTTATTCAGTCGCATGTAGTAGACTTAACATACACTAAAAAACCGCTTGATTTACGCTTAAAAAAAGTTTTAAATTGGGGTTAGCACTCTTAGAGAAAGAGTGCTAAGATGGTTTCAAATGTTTATCACCGAGGTGAAAAATGAGTAAAGATTTATACGCAATGGCACTTACAGTTGGGCAACAAAGCGCAAGTATGGACGGCTACCTTCAAGCGGTTAGTACTATTCCTATGCTTAAAGCTGAGCAAGAGAAAGAGCTAGCAACACGACTTCAAGAAGAAGGCGATCTTAGTGCTGCAAAGCAACTCATTATGTCGCATTTACGCTTTGTAGCACATATTGCTAAAAGCTACTCGGGTTATGGTTTACCACAAGCAGACTTGATCCAAGAGGGCAACATAGGCCTGATGAAAGCGGTTAAGCGTTTCAACCCTAGTGTGGGCGTACGTTTAGTGTCGTTTGCTGTTCATTGGATTAAAGCAGAGATTCATGAGTTTGTGCTTAAAAATTGGCGCATCGTAAAAGTAGCGACCACTAAAGCGCAACGTAAATTGTTTTTCAATCTTCGTAAAAACAAAAAACGTTTAGGTTGGTTTAACCAAGCTGAAGTAAGCACTGTAGCCAATGAGCTAGGTGTGAGTGAAAAAGAAGTTCGTGAAATGGAATCGCGCATGAGCGGCCAAGACATGGGCTTTGACTTAACGGGCGACGACAACGATGACGCGCCTACAAGCACGTATTCACCAGTGCAATACTTAACAGATGGTTCAACTGATTTAGCTGACGATATTGAGCAGCAACAATGGCAAGAGCAATCTCATACACGCTTGTTCAGCGCGCTTAAAACGCTAGATGAACGCTCGCAAGACATTGTTAGTGCACGCTGGTTGTCTGATGACAAGGCAACACTACAAGAACTTGCTGAAAAATACAGTGTGTCAGCTGAACGTGTTCGCCAGCTTGAAAAAACAGCAATGAAAAAGCTGCAAAGTGCTATGAGCTAATAGCGTAAAAATAGTAAATTTTAAAAAGCCCTGCATTATCTGCGGGGCTTTTGCTTTGTGGCTGTAAGTATTTCAATCAATTTTATTGTTTTATCAGCTTGGTTGTATGGCTTAAATATATTTAAAATACCACCCACAGCTACCTGGCGTTAATCCCTTTACCTTGGGCTAATTGAATATACTTTTTGTGTACTAACTGCGATACCGGCACTAACTCAAAACCCTGCTGAGTGAGCTTAGGCAGGGCTTGACGTAAAAAGTCGATGGTTTCAGGGTACGGATGAGCAATGGCAATAGCAAAGTGGTGCTTTGTTGCTTTGTGTTTTAGTTCATCCAATCTCAGCTGTAGCTGGTCATGCGTTGTTATATTGTCTAAAAACACATGGCGGCCAATATTTTCAACCCCGATAAAATTTGCTGCATTTTGTGCCTGACTTAGGTCGGTAGTGCGGCTATCTAAAAAGAATAAATTACGTTTTTTTAGTACTTCCATAGTCCACTTCATGGCTTGGCTGTGCTGAGTTAGCGCCGAACCCATATGATTATTGACCCCTTTTACTTGGGGTAGGCTGGCTAGTGCCGTGCCTAAGGTTTTTTGTAGCTGTTCTTTATCCATATTAACTGTAAGCCCGCCAGGGCCGAGTGCTTTACCGTTTAAGGCTTGCATGGGTACATGTAATAACAGCTCTTTATTTGCTTGGCTAGCATGGCTTGCAAAAATTTGAGAGTAGGGGGTGTGGGGCAAAATTGAATATGACAATTGCCCAGGTAAGGTAAGAAATTCTAAATCTCGCTGATGATAGCCAATATCATCAATTACGATGGCTATTTGCTTTGCCCAAGCAGTGCTAGATATAAAGCAGGTAGCCAACAGCAGCCATTTTATTATTTTCACGTTTATAGTTTTTATTATCTTTTTAGTTTATTGAGATTTACTATTGCATACTAAGTAATTGTTTAGCTTTTACTAACTGCAAGTCGCCCAGTATTTCATGTTCAAACTGTGGTGCATTTTTGTTCTGTTTATTTTTTATTATAACGGCTTTATTTGATTGTGGAAGGGTTGCTTGCGCAATTGCTACATCTGGCGTGACTCCCACGCCTTCAATTGATATGCCCGCAGGTGTAAAGTATTTGGCGGTTGTTAATTTTAGTGCCGTGTTGCCATCACCAAGTGGTATTAAGGATTGCACTGAGCCTTTGCCATAAGACTGATTACCAACCACTTTAGCGCGCTTGTTGTCTTTTAAAGCTGCAGCAAGTATCTCAGCAGCAGACGCTGAGTTTTCATTAATAAGTACCACAATAGGTATACCTTTGAGTATGTCGCCCCGTTTAGCGTAGTAAGCTTGGTTAGCATCATAATAACGCCCTTTAGTGGTGACTATAGTGCCGCTTTGTAAAAATAAATCCGCTACTGCCACTGCGCTTTGTAAAGTACCACCGGGGTTGTCGCGTAGATCAATCACTAACCCTTTAAGTGGTGTGCGATAATCATTTTTAAGTGCAGCTACCTGTAGCGCCACTTCGTGTAAGGTGTGATTAGAAAAGTTATTAATAGCTAAATAACCAGTGCCCGAATCGAGTAATTGGCTAGAGGCGCTTTCTAAATTTATTTCTCTGCGGTCGACTGTAAAGCTTAGCGTTTTTTTGTACTGCGCACGCTTTATAGTTAGTTTAACAGTACTGAAACTATCATCTTTTATGAGCGAAGCCACTTGCTCTAAACTGCGTGTTAGTGTGCTTGTACCATTTACATTAACTATAATATCACCTGCTAAAATACCCGCTTTTTTGGCTGGGGAGTTTTTAACCACCCCCACAACAGTAATGTTATCATCAACCTCTTTTACTTCTATGCCCACGCCGGTGTATTGACCATTTGTATTGTTAAATAAGGCGTCTAAGTCATTTTCATTAAGGTATTTGGAGTAAGGGTCCAGCTGGTTTAATAACATCTCTACCTGTTGATTATTGAAGGCATCCTCTGCACTTTTTGTAAGCGATAGGTCATCAACATAATAGGCTTTAATATTAAAGAGTATTTCAGAAATTTGCTGGCTTTTGAGGTCTTTAACTGAGCCAGCAAGTAACGGATTGCTAAAGCAAAAAAAAGCAATAAAGGCAAGTGAACACAGTAAAAACGAATAGCGCGTACAAGAAGCGGGAAATAATCGGATTTGTAGTATTTTATGAGTCATCAGCTGCTCCTAATGCGGTGCAGCTGCTTTATTCACTTAAATACGTCTGCACCATTTAACAGGATTTACTGCGCGTCCTTTGTGGCGTATTTCAAAGTATAGACCAGAACTCGACTGCCCGCCGCTTTGACCCACTAAAGCGAGTGTTTCGCCTTCGCGGACCATATCGCCTACATCCTTTAGTAAAGTTTGTGCATGGCCATACAGGCTCATAAAGCCTTCGCCGTGATCAACCACAATTACCCAGCCAAAACCTTTTAGCCAATCAGCAAATACAACTTGGCCATTGTTAATACTGTTGACATTGGTGCCTTCTTTGGCGCCGATTAATACGCCTTTCCAGTCTATACCGCCATGTTTACGTTGGCCAAAGGTGTGCTTTAGCTTTCCTTTGCTGGGCCAATTAAGCTTGCCCTTACTTTTATTAAGGCCAAGTAATTCAATTTTTTGGCTTTTTTCTTGCTCAAGCTCTTTGATAGTAGAGATTAAAGTTTGTTCGTTATCTTTTAAGTAATTAATCGAGCTTTTGGTGTTGTTGAGCTGTGCTTGTAGGTTTTTAAGATTAGTTTGGCGCTCGCTTTGGGCGTTTACTAGCGCATTTTGGCGCCTTCTTTGTTCTTCAAATAAAGCGGCTAACTTTTGTTTGGTTTTTTCAAGCGCAGCTTGGTTATCTGCAATGTGTTGTTGCAGTACTTTAAGCTCTTCAATTTGCTCTATACGTGCTTTATTTAAATAGTTGTAATAGCTTAAGGTACGCTCAAATTTAGCTGTGTCTTGCTGGTTTAACAGCATTTTGGGATAGTCGTCGCCCCCAGCCATGTAAGCACTTTTTAGTTGGGCAGCTAAAACGGCTTGAAATTTTGCCTGCTGGGATTTTAATTGCTGTGCTTTTTGTTGCTGTATTTGTTGTTTTTGCTCTGTCTCTTTTACCGATTGCTCAGCCATATTGAGGGCTTTGGCATTTTTAGCTATTTCTAGCTCGTGTTTTTTTAAGTTTTTTTGCAGTGCAGCAATTTTCTTTTGTTGTGCTTTAAATTCTGCTTGGCTTTGTTCTAAGGCAGATTGCACTTCGGATAGGTCTTTTTTAGTGCGGTTTTCGTTAGCGGATGCAGGTGCAACCACTAACGAAACCAATACCAAGGTATAAACACTAAACCAATTGACTGGCTTGTTCATGTGTTATTTCAACGTCATGATTGGTGTGCCAGTCATTTCGCTTGGTTGCTCCATACCCATAAGATGTAGCATGGTAGGGGCAACATCACTTAATGCTTTACCTTCACTTGGTGTTGCATCGCGTCCTACATAAATAAACGGCACAGGTTCGCTGGTGTGTGCTGTATGTGCTTGCCCAGTTGTAGGGCTGGCCATTTGCTCAGCATTACCGTGATCGGCCGTTATTAGCGCTTCACCGCCAAACTCATCTAGCGCCTCTACTACTCGACCTATACAAGCATCCACGGCTTCACAGGCTTTAACGGCTGCTTCGAATACGCCAGAGTGGCCAACCATATCGCCATTCGGGTAATTACAAATAATGGCATCAAACTTACCGCTTTTAATGGCTTCAATAAGTTTATCGGTTAACATTTCTGAGTTCATTTCTGGCTGTAGGTCGTAAGTTGCAACCTGTGGAGAAGGAATTAATTCACGCGATTCGCCTTCAAATTCATCTTCGCGTCCGCCACTAAAGAAAAAAGTAACGTGAGCGTATTTTTCTGTTTCCGATATTCGCAGTTGCGTTTTACCATTCTTTTCAAGCCATTCGCCTAATACGTTTACAAGTGGTGTAGGACCAAATGCGACAGGGGCATTAATATCGGCTGCATATTCTGTCATCATTACAAAAGCGCTAAGCTGGGGTGATTTTTTCTTTTCAAACCCGTCAAAGTCAGGCTCTACAAAAGCGCGGGTAATTTCACGGGCTCGGTCGGCCCTAAAGTTAGCAAAAATAACGGTGTCACCGTCATTAATTTGTGCAGCTTCAGTACCTTGTGGTGTGATTGTGGTTGGTGCTACAAACTCATCATTTTCGTCGCGCTCATAAGCGGCTTCTAATGCCGATACGCCATCAGCATAGTTAAATTCACCTTCACCTAGTGTCATTACATTATAGGCTTTTTCTACGCGGTCCCAACGGTTGTCTCTGTCCATTGCGTAATAGCGACCCACTAACGATGCTAAGCGCCCACAATTTAGATCGGCGAATAGGGCTTCTATACGTTCTATTGAGGCTTTAGCGCTGCGCGGTGGTGTATCACGGCCATCTAAAAAACCATGGAAGTACACTTCTTTTGCACCACGCTTAGCTGCTAATTCAATACTGGCGACAATATGATCTTCATGGCTGTGCACACCTCCTGGGCTTAATAAACCCATAATATGTACTGCTTTACCTGTATTTATTGCTTTGTCGATGTTTTCAACAAGTGCAGGTGTTGAGTCAAACTCGCCATCGTTAATCGCTTTGGTAATACGGGTAAAGTCTTGATAAACAATGCGGCCAGCACCTAGGTTTACATGGCCTACTTCTGAGTTACCCATTTGCCCTTCAGGTAAGCCTACATCTAATCCTGAGCCTGAAATTAATGTATGTGGGCGGGTTGCCCATAGGTTGTCTAAAACAGGGGTGTTTGCTGCAAGAATTGCATTACTTTGCTCTTCTTCGCGGTAACCCCAACCGTCTAAAATCATTAATACCAGTGTTTTTTTATGCTCTGTCATAATCGCTCCTGAAAATTAGCACCTGTTGATGGGTACTGTGCGCCGAAAGGTTATCTGGTTAGTTTTAGCATACCGTGTTTTAGCGATAGAATCAGCACTGAAAACAAGATATTAAATTTTTACATACTATTTTATATGGGGCGCTTTATGTGTTTTTAAACTGCAGCAAACTCGCATTTTAACTTGGTTTGGGTATACTTGCGTGGCTAAAGTACAAAATACCTAGAATATTAGGGCGTGTTGCGCTTTGGTGGCTGAATTTGCAGCAGTATGTTTGGTTTTTAGGTAAGGCAGAGCCTATGAAGTGTGGTTATTCCCCATAAATAGGCGATAACGTAGCATAAATACCAAACACGCGCTGCCCGTTGGGTTCTTTCTAGGGACTATTACCTCTTTGTTGCCTACATGGATGTAGGTAAGGGCGTGAGCAGGACGCGGAAGCTTTGCTCGGTTTTTACTTAGCCCACTAGGTTACAAACCTCGCGCCGCGATTTAATCGCCCCTAGATTGAACAAATTTCAATCCACAAAGGCCAACACGCCCTAGGTTTAGAACATAATTTCATAGTGGAAGTAGAATGGATCAATATATTGAATTTATTACAAATCATCCTATTTTAAGCCTAGCTTGGGTTGGTATTGTATTTCTTATTGTAAGTGGTTGGATTAAAAGTAAACTTTCAGCGGTGAAAGAAATAAATCCACAGCAATTAACACTTCTTATTAACCGTGAAGATGGCAAAGTAGTCGATATTCGCGCTCAAAAAGAGTTTAACGCTGGTCGTATAGCGGGCGCTGAACACTTAAGCCCTGAAAAAGCAAAACAATCTGACTTTTCTAGCCTTGAAAAGCACAAGAGTAAACCCATTATACTAGTATGTGCCACGGGCATGACTGCACAAGGCGTTGCTAATGCAATGCATAAAGCAGGCTTTGAATCGGTTTATGTATTATCAGGTGGTATGGGGTCGTGGCAATCAGCCAGCCTTCCAACTACAACAGGTCGCTAATCAGTTTAGTAGTACCGATAGAGGATTTATTATGAGTAATGTTGTTTTATACACCAAAGCGTATTGTCCATTTTGCCAACGTGCTCTTGCACTTTTAAACAGTAAAGGCGTTGAGTACACAAATATCGATATTGGTGTTCAACCAGAGCTTCGCGACGAAATGATTACCAAAGCAGGTGGCGCAAGCACAGTACCGCAAATTTTTATTAATGATGAACATATCGGTGGCTGCGACGACATGATGGCTATTGAAGCGCAAGGTAAACTTGACGCTAAGCTAAACGCTTAATTTTAAATATAAAAACTAACACGTAGGAAGCACAATGAACGAAGAAAATCAAAACGCAGCAGCACAAGAGGGTGGCGCACAATTTGCGATTCAACGTATTTACACTAAAGATGTATCGTTTGAAACGCCTAACTCGCCTGCGATTTTTCAAAAAGAATGGACGCCAGAAGTTAAATTAGACTTAGACACACGCTCTAATAAATTAGACGAAGGTGTGTTCGAAGTTGTTTTAGCATTAACTGTTACTGCCTCTATTGGTGAAGAAACTGCGTTTTTATGTGAAATTCAGCAAGCTGGTATTTTTACTGTTGGTGAGCTTGAAGAAGTACAACTAGCACATATGCTAGGTGCATACTGCCCTAACGTGTTATTCCCATACGCGCGTGAAGCCGTATCTAATCTTGTTAACCGTGGTACTTTCCCACAGCTTAACCTTGCGCCAGTGAACTTTGATGCGTTATTTGCACAATATATGCAACAACGTACTGCGCAAGCTGAGCAGGTTTCAGCAGACGCATAATCTATGAGTACAGCAACTTCAGCTGTTACTGTATTGGGAGCGGGGTCTTACGGCACCGCTCTTGCTATTTGCTTAGCCCGAAATGGTCACCGAGTGACACTTTGGGGTCGCAATAGCGACGACGTTGCCACGCTTGCAGCTGAGCGGAAAAATCAACGTTACCTTCCTGATGTACCATTCCCTGACACTCTTGTATTACAAGCCAATTTACAACAAGCCGTAGCGAGTAGTGCTATTGTACTTGTGGTTGTGCCAAGCCATGCCTTTGCCGATACCTTGCAGCAAATAAAACCAGCACTGGTTGAAGGTGCGCAAGTGGCGTGGGCAACTAAAGGGCTTGAGCCAAACACTGGGCGTTTGTTACAAGAGGTTGCCCTGCAAGAACTGGGTGATGCAATACCGCTTGCGGTTTTATCAGGTCCCACTTTTGCTAAAGAAATGGCGATGGGGTTACCTACCGCAATATCGGTCTCGTCTACTTCAACGGAGTTTGCGCAACAACTTGCAGGTTTACTCCATTGTGGGCGCTCGTTCCGTGTGTATAACAACGATGACTTTATTGGCATTCAGTTAGGTGGAGCGGTTAAAAATGTAATCGCTATCGGCGCGGGTATGTCGGATGGGGTTGGCTTTGGTGCTAATGCGCGTACCGCGCTGATCACCCGTGGCTTGGCTGAATTAACACGCCTAGGGTGCGCCTTAGGCGCAAAGCAAGAAACCTTTATGGGGATGGCAGGGCTTGGTGATTTAATCTTAACCTGTACTGATAATCAATCACGTAACCGACGCTTTGGCCTAGCATTAGGCAAAGGTGAAGGAGTAGACGCTGCTATTGAGTCTATCGGGCAAGTTGTAGAAGGCTTTAGAAATACAAAAGAAGTGTATTTATTAGCTCAGCGCGCCGGTGTAGAAATGCCAATTACAGAGCAAATCTATAAAGTACTTTACGAAAGTAAAGATATGAAAGAAGCTGCTATGGCCCTATTAGGCCGAGAACAAAAGGCCGAATAACCTCGGCCTTTTTGTTAGGTTTTAAATTTGATGAGCCTAGCATGATACCAATGTGCAATAATACTTATGCCATTTTGCAGGGCAAAACGTGTTGCTACCTTTGTTAAAAAATTTTCTTTTAAATTAAATAGAAAATTTTTGCCTAGCCATCCACACGTTTTTCTAACCTCAAAACAGATCAATTAATTAAGCAAATTGGTATTACTTGCCTCCAACAAACCCCAGTTGTCGCCAAGATTCGTAAATAAATACAGCAACCGAATTTGATAGATTCATACTGCGGCTATTCGGCTGCATAGGAATACGTACACGTTGATTGTTAGGTAATGCTTGAATCATTTCATCGGGTAGTCCACGAGTTTCTGGGCCAAATACTAGGCAGTCACCGGCTTCGTAGCTTGCTTCGTGATGAAGCTGGCTGCCTTTAGTGGTACATGCATAGACTTTTTTAGGTTGGCATTTTTCAAGGTATGCCTCAAACGATGCATGTCGCTGAACATTGCTAAACTCGTGGTAATCAAGGCCCGCACGTTTTACTCGTTTATCGTCCCATTCAAAACCTAATGGCTCAATTAAATGTAGGGAGTAACCTGTGTTTGCACACAAGCGTATAATATTGCCTGTATTTGGCGGAATTTCAGGTTGATATAACACGATATCCAGCATAATGCGCCTTTCTATTAATCTATAATTTGACGTTTGGCAGTATACACGAAACCGTTAAAAAAAATGATATACTCGCGCCATTGAATACCGTAAATAGTGAATATTGACGTGCATCACCGCAGTTACGAATTTTGGGTTAAAACATCAAGTATAGTGACCATGGTTATGGTGAGCTTAATGATAGCGGCCAAAGCTTGGGCTTGGTTGGCATCGGGTTCGGCCTCTATGCTTGGCTCGTTGACCGACTCTTTAATGGATATTACAGCCACTGCTATGAGCTTTTTAGTACTTGGCTACGCACTACGTCCAGCCGATGACGATCACCGTTTTGGCCATGGTAAAGCAGAAGCGCTTGCAGGGCTTGGTCAAGCTGCATTTATAGCTGGCTCTGGGTGCTTATTAGCATTTCATGGCATTGAGCGTTTATTCAACCCCATCGTATTAAGTCATTCATTGCTTGGCGTGTGGGTAAGTGTATTTGCTATTGCGTGTACGTTGGTGATTGTGTTTTTTCAAACTAAAGTAGTTAAACATACCGAGTCTATCGCTATAAAAGCAGACTCGGTGCATTATAAAGGCGATTTAATTTTAAATGCTGCGGTATTACTGGCTATTTTGCTCTCATACTATGGGGTGTTATATGCTGATCCACTATTTGCTATTGGTGTAGCCGGTTATTTACTTTACAACAGCTGGGATATAGCACGTGATAGCGCTGATCATTTAATGGATAAAGAGCTGCCAGACGAAGAAAAGCAAAGCATTTACGATATAGCGAATAATCATCAAGATGTTTATGGCGTACACGACATCCGCACTCGCCAAGGTGGAAAGATCAAGTTTATACAAATGCACTTAGAGTTAGATGACGATTTATCGTTAATTCGAGCTCATAATGTGGCTGACGAAGTCGAAAAAATGATTGCTGATTGTTTCGAATCTGAGGTTGATATACTTATCCACCTCGACCCACTATCTGTTGTTATTAAAGATTAATCGACTCGCAAAATGTGTATAAACTTTTGAGTGCTGGTTTACGAATTTCGTCTCGTTCAAAAAAAAGTTCGTGCTTTGCATCTTTGAAGCTTTCAATTGATGCATTTTCATGACTGTTTGCCAGCTTATCAAGTGCCGTATTATTAACTACTTCATCTTTTTCGGCTTTAGCAACATACATTGGAATAGTAATATTTAGCTTATCTACTGATGGCAAAAACTTAATAACAGCATGCAACCACCCATAGGTTACCCCGCCGAGCTGCAACGAAGGTGTAGCATGATAGGTTTGCCTAAATTGTTTATAACGTATTTCACTACTTGTTAGCACGTTTAGGTCAAAATTTAAGGGAATATAGTTTTTTTGCCCAAAGGCATAGCTGTATTGAAAGCCTAAAATTTTAGCTATGTTGACGGCCAAAGTAGTCGAAAAACGAGGCACCTTTTTGGTAAAAATATTTAACATGGGAGCTGACAAAAATACCCCTTTGTAATCATGCGTATAGGTTGCTAAATAATGCAGCGCAATAGCACCTCCCATCGAATGCGCTATTAACGCTTTATTGCCTTGCCAGTGAGCATTAACTACCTGTTCAGTAAATTGGTTTAGATCTGCACTGTAATCTTGAAAGTCTTTAACATAACCTTTGTGCTTGTTTTTTAAATGCCGATAAGAGCGACCTTGTCCTTGATGGTCGATTATAAAAATAGCGTAATCATTGTTATAAAACTCCCACAAAAGCTCTTTGTATTTATCAGTACCCTCTACTCTGCCAGAACTAATAACTAACGCCATTTTTGCATTAGCGGGTTTTGCATAGGCGTAAAATAATGTGCCATGCAAGGTTTTTAAGTTAGATTTAATGAGTGTGTTTTCAAAAAATTCTTCAATTGCAGATTGGTTATTTTCAAGCTCACTTTCACTGCTATAAAACATGGGTTACTCTTTAGTTATTGGTAAGGTTATGTTGGCACATAAACCACCATTTTCTTTATTTGATAACGCTAAACTACCACCATGCGCAATAATAGCATTTTTAGCGATGGCTAAGCCAAGCCCCGTGCCACCACTTACTCGGTCGCGAGCGTCAGATTGCCTAAAAAAGGGCTCACAAAGCTTGCTTAATTGATCATTTGGCACGCCTGGTCCGTCGTCGCAAATTTCAATATAAATTTTGCTGTTATAGTGTACGTTAAAGCTAATATTGCTGTGTGCGTATTTTATTGCATTGCGTAATAAGTTTTCGAGTGCACTGGCTATTAACGACTCATCGCAACTGAGCATAACATCGGCACTGCCGCTAAATGTGAGTGTTTTAGTATTTTGTTTAGCTTCAAACTGTGCATCGTTTAGTACGTGTTCTACTATATCTTTTAACGACTGCTTTTGAAGAGACAGTGCTTGGCTTTGTGCTTCTAAACGTGAGACTTGCAGTACATCAGCAATCATTTTATCAAGTTGATTCGCTTCTTTTTCTATCCGTAATAAATACGATTGGCTTGCCTCGTTGGCTTGCATTTGAGCAAGCCCTGTGGCCATTTTTAAACGCGTAAGTGGGGAGCGCAACTCGTGAGATATATCAGCAAGCAAACGCTTTTGGGCACTAATAAGTTGCTCAAGCTGATTGGCCATACTGTTAAAGTCGCGGCCAAGCACCCCTAATTCGTCTTTTCTGTTAGCAGGTATGGCAACACGCGCTGATAAGTCGCCTGATGACAGTTTTATGGCTGCTTTTTTAAGGCTGTTAATTGGGGCAATTAAGTTACGGCTAAATATAAAGCTCAGTACTAAAGAGGCAAAAATAGCCACCAAGACTTTCATCCAATTTGGCATTAACTTAAAGCGCATGAGCAAAGGCGGTTGATGGTTAATATCGATTTCGTAAAGGTAAAATTGCCCCTCGGGCACAGTGATTAGTACTGGGCCAAAAGCTTGGTACTTTTCGGTAAAAATAATCTGTGGTGCTAAGTTTTGGCTAAAGCTAAGTAAATTTAAGTCTATTTCGGCGGGTATCTCTTTATTACTTAATGCGTCTTCGGGTTGCGCTGTAGCTAAATATAAAATTTTGCGTTTTGAAAGCCTAGGGTGCGTTAAAACATCGGCAAGCGTTCGTTTGTGCTTAGTTACACTTCGCTCAATACTTTTGGCTGTGTAAATTAGGTTTTTTTTCATTGGTCCACGCAGAGACTCAGTGCTTACAGCATTGATTGCAGTAATGTTACTTAAAAATATAAGCGCTGCTACAGTCCCTGTTATCGTCAGCCAAAACCAAGCAAATATTTTAAAAAATAAATAATGCCTAGGATGCTTTAGCCAGGCAAAGTAATGCTTATTACTCCCCTTGGATGAAAACATAGCCTGTACCTCGCATTGTTTTTATTCGTTCGCCTGGGATGTGCTCGGCTATTTTTTTGCGAATATTGCTAACGTGCATATCAATTGAGCGATCAAACGAGGCTAAGCGCCTGCCCAGTACTTCCTCGCTTATTTGCTCTTTACTGACAACTTCGCCGGCATTTTTAATTAATAGCACGAGTACCTCGTACTCTGTGCCAGTAAGTGTAAGGGGGTGGTCGCTAATGATTGCCTCACGCGCTGCCAAATTAACCGTAATGCCGTTTATAGTTATTTTACTGGGTGTTGCAACATTTAAGCTATTTATGTGCTCTATGCGACGAGTAATCGCTTTTACGCGAGCAAGCAACTCACGGTGGTTAAAGGGTTTGGGGATATAATCGTCAGCGCCCAGCTCTAAGCCAAAAATACGATCAAAGTCTTCGCCTTTTGCAGTGAGCATGATGACCGGCGTTAACTTGGTTTGCCTAAGCTGTTTAAGTACCTCAAAACCATCAAGGGTGGGGAGCATGACATCTAGTAATATCAGCGCGTAGTCGTTTGCTTGGGCAAGTTTTAAGCCTTGCTCGCCATCGTGAACGCTTTGTACCTCAAAACCTTGCGCGGCTAAATACTCAGTAAGTAGTTCACACAAACCTGTGTCGTCATCAATCATTAATAGCTTCATTTCAAACCCTTAGGCAGTTTCTATATGGTTATTTTACTTCGTAAATTATGTAAAAGTGAATCTTTACACAACCTTTACACTGCTTTGCGTTACTTTGCGTTGCAAGGGGTATAGTTAACTCACTGGCTTAGCAGTCACAACCAAATTCAATCCATCCAATATTAAGGTGATGATTATGACTAAAGTAAATACACTTTCAAAATTAGTACTTATTTGTGGTCTAGCAACGGCTACACTTGGTGCCGGTAGCGTATTAGCAAAAGGCGGCATGCACGATAAGCAAGGCCATTCTCAAGCGCGTTTTTTATTATCTGAGCGCGGTGCCGACAAGCTTGATTTAACTGACGAGCAACAAACTAAGCTTGAAGCTATTTTTGAAGCGCAAAAAACGCAAATGAAAGCACTACGCGGCGATGATAAAGAAGCCCGTAAAGCACAGCGCGAAGCGCATAAAGCTAAAATGGATGCACTACTTAGCGCTCCAACATTTGACGAAAACGCGGCGAAAGAGCTATTAAATGCACGCCACGAAAAAGGCACTGAAATTGGTTTAATTAAACTAAAAACACAGCACCAAGTAATGCAGGTGCTTAACGCTGAGCAGCAAGAAAAGTTTGCTAAAATGCAAAAGCGCATGGGTAAAAAACACCGTAAGCAAAGAGACTAATTATATTTTTTACTCAACACATCAAAAAGCCAGCTTAATGCTGGCTTTTGTTGTTTAAGAAGATGAAAAAGATTTATTTAAAAAAGTCATCATCGTTTTTAGCCATCATTTCTTCAATATCTTCAATCATATCTTGGCTAATTTGGCTCGCCGAGGTTATAGGCGTTGAGATTTTATTGTTCTCAAACGACCACTCACCCAAGTCTATAAGCTGACAGCGCTTAGAACAAAAAGGACGATGGGGGCTTTGCTGTGACCACTCAACTTTATTTTTACAGGTTGGGCAGTTAACAATTGTTGGCATACTTTACTCTCTACAATTACGCGTTAAGCACATGTACTTAACACTACTAACTCTACATATTTGTAACGCGGTTTATTTCAGCCAAAGACGTTAAACCATCTGCGGCTTTGCGTAAACCCGATAATCGCAAGTTATTAAACCCAGCTTGCAGTGATACCTCTGCGATTTCGAGCGAGTTGCCACCGCGCATAATAATTTGTGCAATTTCAGGGGTAATCTGCATTACTTCGTAAATACCCACACGGCCTTTGTAACCATCGGTGCAATTTTCGCAGCCTTTGGGTGCGTATAGTGTCATGTCTTCAATTTGTGTTGTGCTAAATCCTTGACGAGCCAATTCTTCTGCTGGCAGTGTTTCTGGAGTTTTACACTTAGGGCATAAACGCCTAGCTAAGCGCTGGGCAATAATCAAACTTATAGAGCTTGCCACGTTATACGCAGGCACGCCCATATTTAATAAACGCGTTATGGTTTCGGGCGCTGAGTTGGTATGTAGTGTAGATAACACTAAGTGACCCGTTTGCGCCGCTTTAATTGAAATTTCTGCGGTTTCTAGGTCACGTATTTCACCTACCATCACTACATCTGGATCTTGACGTAAAAAGGCACGCAAGGCGTTAGCAAAGGTCATTTCGGCTTTAGGGTTAATTTGTACTTGGTTAACCCCTTCAAGGTTTATCTCAACCGGATCCTCGGCGGTACTAATGTTACGCTCTGGCTGGTTAAGTATATTTAAACCGGTATAAAGCGATACGGTTTTACCAGAGCCCGTTGGGCCGGTAACTAGTATCATGCCTTGTGGTTGCCCAAGCGCATCCATGTAGAGCTTTTTTTGATCCTCTTCGTAACCTAATACGTCAATACCTAGCATGGCGCTTGATGAATCAAGAATACGCATTACTATTTTTTCGCCCCATAACGTAGGCATAGTACTTACACGAAAATCGATGCTTTTACGCTCGGTAATTTTTAATTTAATACGGCCATCTTGTGGTTTACGTTTTTCAGCAATATCGAGCCTCGACATTACTTTGATACGCGCCGACAGTTTACTTGCTAAGGTATTGGGTGGGTTGGCAACTTCATGCAAAATACCATCAATACGAAAGCGAATACGGTATTTGTGCTCGTAAGGTTCAAAGTGTAAATCAGAAGCGCCTTTTTTAATGGCATCCATTAAAATTTTATTGATATAAACAATGATTGGCGCATCGTCTTTATCATCATCTTTAGGTGTGGTTTCTTTAGGGCCTTCACTATCTAGGTCGGCAAACTCTTTAAATTCATCGGCGCTTAAATCTAAGCTGCCTGCAGCATCAAGTAGTTGCTCAATTTTGTTATCTAGCTGAATATAGTCAACCACGACTATTTCGCACGATAAGCCGGTGCTAAATTCAAAGTTTTCAAAGGCACCGTAGTCAGTTGGATCTGAGGCGGCAATGTATACTTTTCTACCTTTTTGAACCAGCGGTAAAATGTGGTGTTTACGTATTAGCTTTTCTTTAACTAAGTCTTCGGGGATTTGTGCAGGGTCGAAGTCTTTTAAATCAAAATACGGTACGCGAAATAAGTCTATACATTGTTCAGCTAAGTCGTTGCTGTCAATTTTTCCACATTTAGATATAAGCTCAGCGGTTGAGGCAAACTCTTGCTGTTTTGCTTTTACGGTATCGGCATCAATGCGGCCAAGCGTTATAAATTTTCTCAATAACGGTGAGTTAATATTCATTGCGCACCTATTTTAGTCCTTCAATAGTTAACAATTTATCAGAAAAAAGCAGGTGATTAAATTCGCTGTGCTTATCAACACCTTTTTTGCTAACCAAATTACGAGTTTATGTTGTTATGACCGCATTAAGGGGCATTAGTTGTATTTTATACTGCATATTGTAGGTAATTTTTATGAAGAACAACAAGTTCTGCATGAACAAGTGATAAATCGCGGTCATTATTTAGAATATCATCGGCTTTTTGTTGTTTTTCTTCACGTGGCATTTGTGACGCTATAATGCTATTTACCTGCTCAAGGCCAATATTGTCGCGTTTTATAGTACGTTCAATCTGCACCGGTTGTGGTACATCAATTAATAAAGTACGGTTGCAGTATTTATTAAGTTTATTTTCAAACAATAATGGTGCAACTAATACAACATAGGCACTGCTTGCATTATTTAAATCGGTAAGTATTTTTCCCCGAATAAGCGGGTGTAATAGTGCGTTAAGCCACTCTTTATCATCATTGTTGGTAAATATTTTAGTGCGCAGTGCTGCTCTGTTTAATGTGCCATCGGGTAGTAAAATACCCTCGCCAAAGTGTTCAATGATTGCATTTAGCCCTGTGCTGTTAGGGGCTACTACTTGGCGAGCAATAATATCGGCATCAACAACGCAAATACCCAGTTCTTCAAACATATTACTAACAGCCGTTTTACCGCAGCCAATACCGCCTGTTAAACCCAATACCCAATTGTTTGTTTTAGTTGCTGGCTTATTCATACTAATAGCCAATTAAATTAAAATATGCAGCTTGAATTTGAGCGCCCCACAGCAGCGTTATCCAACCCGCTATGGCTAAGTAGGGGCCAAATGGAATAGGGGTTGCTTTGTCTTTACCTTGAATACTTAAAAGGGCAATACCAATAATGGCGCCCACCACGCTTGAAAGCAAAATAATGGTTAATAGTGACTGCCACCCAAGCAGTGCGCCAAATACGGCCAGTAACTTAAAATCGCCATAGCCCATGCCTTCTTTACCGGTTAATAGCTTAAATAGCCAAAATACACTCCACAGGCTTAAATAGCCGCAGGCTGCCCCCACTATCGCATCGCTTGGGCTTATTGTTAAACCCATTACAGCGGCTATAAGTGCAAGCCATACTAAAGGTAAAGTGAGCTGATCGGGCAGTAGCATGTGGTCAATATCAATAAAAGTGAGCGCTACTAAAATCCAGGTAACAAAAATATATAAAAGGGCGTGCTCAGTAGCGCCAAAGCTGTAGGCAATAACTAAACTTAATAGTGCGGTAATAGCTTCAACTATCGGGTAACGCGCTGATATTGGGTTACTGCAATTAGCACATTTACCTTTAAGCATGATCCAACTAATAATAGGAATATTTTGCCAAGGCTTAATCGCGGTTTTGCATTTAGGGCAGGTAGAATTAGGTTTTACTAAATTAAATGGCTCGTTGGAGCTAGCTTTTGAAGATTTAGTTGTAAGTTCATCTTCTAATAATAACCGGCATTCACTTTGCCATTCTCGCTGCATCATCAGTGGCAATCGGTAAATAACTACATTTAAAAAACTACCAACACACAGGCTTACTAAGCCCACGGTCAAAAAATAAAACCACTGCTGACTTTGCATCGCAGTGGTTATATCAAAAAAAAGATTTTCCATTAAAATACCTAACTTCAGGCCATTTATAAGCCAATTTTATTTCGCAAGCTATTAATTAGCGTTTACAATTTTGCTTACAGCTTACAGCTTACAGCTTACAGCTTACAGCTTACAGCTATGTTTTTAAATTACAGAGCCTAATTGGAAAATCGGCAAGTACATGGCAACAATTAAGCCACCGACGAGCACACCCAGCACAGCCATAATAAGCGGTTCTAATAAGCTAGATAAGCCATCAACTGCATCATCAACTTCTTGTTCGTAAATGGTTGCTACTTTGGCTAGCATACCATCAAGCGATCCTGACTCTTCACCAATGGCCACCATTTGAATAACCATATCAGGGAATATTTTAGAGTTACGCATCGCCCAGTTCATTTGATTACCCGAACTCACCTCTGCTTTAATATCTAAAATAGCATAGCGATACACAGCATTACCGGATGCACCTGCTGCAGAATCTAGCGCATCAACAAGGGGTACACCCGCAGCAAAGGTGGTCGAAAGCGTACGAGCGTATCGGGCAACAGCAGCTTTGTTTAAAATCATACCAATTACAGGGAGTTTTAATATAGCTCTATCGGTTGCATCTCTTAGTTTTAAGCTTCTAAGGCTGGCCTCTTTAAATATGTAGCCTGCGGCAACAACAATTATAAGTGCGACCCACCAATAGGCTTGCATAAATTCAGATATGGCGATTACAAACAAGGTAAAGGCAGGCAGCTCTGCGCCAAAGCCATTAAAAATATCTTGAAACTGTGGGACTACAAAAATTAAAAGTATTGAGGTAACTATAAGAGCCACAACTAAAACGGCTATGGGATAAAACATCGCTTTTTTAATTTTTGACTTAAGCGCTTCTGATTTTTCTTTGTACAAAGCAACACGGTCAAATATTTTATCAAGCGCACCCGATTGCTCGCCCGATGCGACTAAATCACAATACAAATCATCAAAATAGCGAGGGTGTTTTCTAAGTGCTTGTGAGAGAGGTTGACCTGCTTTAACTTCATCGCCAATGGTTTCCATTAGCTTGGCAACGCTTTTATTAGTAGATCCTGTACCTATCATTTCGATAGCTTGGATTAAAGGTACGCCGGCCATAAGCATGGTTGCAATTTGGCGGGTAACTAGCGCAATATCTTTTGGTGTAATTTTCTGTAGGCGTGTCCCAAATAGCGGTTTAGCTTTGCGTTTTACTTTTGAAGGGGTAATGCCCTGCTTCCGGAGTTGAGCTTTAACTAAAGCAATACTGCTCCCAGTTAACTCTCCTTCTAGCCGTTTTCCTCGAGCACTAACTCCAACCCAAAGAAAAATATCGAGCTTATCTTTTTTCATGAAGTAAATATAACTCTAGAATAGGAAAAAAGGGGGGCGCAACTGCTTTTCTCAAGCAGTTGCTTTATATTTATTAACAGTATTGGCCATCACTACAAGTTTGTGCCCAAGTCAATTGCCCTGAAGCTGCTCTTGTTGGCGTTAATGACATAACAACGCTATCAACTGCAGCAGTACCGGTTACTTCAATTACACCATCATCAACAGCAACGCTAGCTACCATCGGTGTTGCAGTAGTATTTGGTATGCCATTAGATCCTAAGTCACAGCCTGTAAGAGTATCAAGCTTCATAGCACATGTTTCTACACCTGCTTTGTATGCCGATGAAGCTAATACTACTTCAGTGAATTTACTTTTCTTGGTATAAAGTTGGTACTGAGGCAATGCCACCGCAGCAAGAATACCGATGATTGCTACAACAATCATTAATTCGATTAGGGTGAAACCCTGTTGTTTTTGAGTCATTGTTTTCATGTTTCCTCTCCTAAAGGATAATGTTTTGTAAGGTAGTCAGGTTAGTGGCGAAAGTGCCAAACTTAATTTACCTGATTAACTTTACAGATTTACTTAAAAATAAATTTTCACGTACTTTTAGCCTTAGGTATGAAACACAAAAGCTAAATGTGAGTTCATTATGTTGCAACTTGCACAGGCTACCTAAACACAAAGTAGACTAAATATAGGAAAGATACTGAACATTTGCTTCAATCTTTTAGGTATTTTTTTAAGATTAAAACAAAAAGCAGTTACTTATTACTATATTTTTCAAGGAAGTAATACAACTGGGTTAGTTTAACACTTTTTTTATGCTTAAAGCACACATATTTTTCTAAAAAGGATACTTTATTTAACAAAATGTTACAAAGTAGCTCTTTTGGCTTATTTAAAGTCTTTTTTCTTAGATTGTCAATTGATTAGCTATAGTAAAGGTAAATTTACTGTTTTAAAATTGCTCGAAACGCATCGATAAATCGATTGATTGTAAATTTTTTGTAAGTGCGCCGCTGGATATAAAGTCGACACCTGCTTGCGAGTAAGTTTTAAGCGTTTCGAGTGTCATATTGCCAGAAACCTCTAATTTAGCGCGCTTATTAGTAGTGACCACAGCTTGCTGAATTTGTTCAACGCTAAAATTGTCGAGCATGATTATATCGGCGCCTGCATTAATAGCTTGCTCAAGTTCACTTAACGATTCAACCTCTACTTCTATGGGTTTTGTAGGGTGGTTTTGCTTGGCTTGCGCGACTGCTTTATCAATTCCGCCACACGCTGCTATATGGTTTTCTTTAATTAAAAACGCATCAAATAAGCCTATACGGTGATTTGCACCGCCGCCGCATTTTACAGCGTATTTTTGCAGAGCTCTGAGTCCTGGTATTGTTTTACGGGTATCGAGCAGCTGGGTTGTGGTGCCGCTAAGCTCTTTTACATAATTTGCAGTTGTAGTTGCGGTACCCGAAAGCGTTTGTACAAAGTTAAGCGCGGTACGCTCCGCAGTTAAAATAGCGCGGGCAGAGCCCTTAGCTGTAAATAAGGTGCTATTTGCTGGCACAAAGTCGCCATCATTTACTAATACGTTTACTTCAACGCTTGGATCTACTTGCTTAAACACTTCTATAATAATGTCTTTACCGCAAAAAACGCAGTCTTCGCGGGTAATTACTTTAGCATTTGCGTGCTCGTTTTGTGGAATAAGCTGCGCGGTAATGTCGCCGTCTTGTGCAGATTGATAATTTAGATCTTCATCTAAGGCGAGGGTGACAAGTTGAGTAATAAGCGTGTGCGAAATTGACATATGAAGGCTCATAAGTGTTAATAAATTAAGCAAATTTTACTATGTTTAAATAACTAATAGAAGCGCTTTTAAATGAGCATGGGTTATTACACCTACATATATAGCGTGGCTGCTAAAAGTAATGCTACTAGCTGAATGTTAGCTAACCGCAATGGCTATCATTCTTTATATAAATCCTTTAGCATCAAGTTTATGTATACCGTGGTATTAAAATAATGCAGATAGATTCAAGCGGAGTTGTCGCTAATATAACGCAGCGGCCGTGTACGCATTTTGATGAGCGCCCTGAAAATACCGATATTTCGCTGTTGGTAATTCATAATATTTCCTTGCCGGCTGGGCAATTTGGCACCGAATACGTTGATGCACTGTTTATGGGTGAGATTGACTGTAATGCGCACCCCAGTTTTTGTGATTTAAATGGGCTTAGAGTGTCAGCGCACTGTTTTATAAAACGTACTGGTGAGATTATTCAATATGTGCCATTTAATAAACGTGCGTGGCATGCCGGGCAATCTGAATATGAAGGGCAAAGCGCATGTAATAACTTTAGTATAGGTATTGAGCTTGAGGGTACAGATACCACACCTTACACTCAGGCGCAGTACACCAGCTTAAATAACCTAACAAAGGCAATTATGACCCGTTACCCGCTTATAACCACTAAGCGAGTTGTAGGGCATTGCGATATAGCACCTGGGCGAAAAACCGATCCTGGGGAAAGTTTTAATTGGCCTGCTTATATAAGCAAGCTATAACAAGCAAATTAAGTGAGTCGCTATCATGATTTTAGTTTCTATAATTATTGCACTAATACTTGAGCGTTTAGGTGCGCGCTCACAGTATTGGCAAATAAGCCATTACGTTAATGGTTATTTAAACCGTTCGGGTAAATTACTTGGTGAAAACGGATTGTTTGGCTCGGCGATTGGCTTTTTAATTTGGTTAGTTTTGCCGGTAGTGGCTGTTGCGCTTATATATGTACTCTCTGACTTTGTACTGTGGCAGTTAGCTATAAATGTTGCGGTTTTATTGGTTTGTTTTGGTTGTGCTAAGCACCGCGCTTTATATAAGTCGTATTTAAATGCACTAACGCGGGATGATAAAACCGCGGCCTCATTATACGCACTACAAATGGGGCAAAAACACCTAGAGGATGAAGAGGGCGGAGAAACATTTGGGCAAACCTTAGCGTGGATTAATTTTAGATTTTATTGCGCCGTTATTTTTTGGTTTGTAATGCTTGGCGCCCCAGGTGCCGTGTTGTATGCAATAGTGCGTACGTTGGCCGATTTAGTTAAAGAAAACCATAAAGTGGTGTTTGCAAATCGTTTTACGCTGCTGCATAAATTATTATTTTGGCTAGATTGGCTGCCAGCACGTGTTGCAAGCTTTGGCTATTTAGTCATTGGTAACTTTAATAAAGGTACAAGCTGCTGGCTACATTATGTATTGGATTTTAAAACGCCAAATCGCAAAGTAGTTACATGTACAGCGCTTGCGGCTGAGCAAGTAGAGCAGCGTTATTACGGATGTGCTATTGAAGCCACTTGTATGATTAAATTAGTTAAACGCAACGTGCTTTTTTATTTAGTACTGATTGCACTGCTTACTTTATTTGGCGGTTTATCGTAGTCGCGATTTTACATCGCGCAATGTGTACCTCGTTTAGGATGAGTATCGGGGGAGGGTGTTAGTCGCGGGGTAAACCCACTGCTACGACCTTCTCTAATTCAAAAATTAATTTCTCCAATAAATTCAACTAGAGTGAATATTCTAATTCACTCTGGTCAGACCATTTGTTTTCATCTTGTTAACGTTTGAATAAAACAACCTCAATTGTGCATTGTTTGAACTTCGTTCAAAATGCGTTACGCTACTCTAATTGCTCAAATAACCCGTAAATTGACAGTTATTTGCCTTTTTGATACCTTATTGAAAATTTTTGGTATGACCAATTTACCTTTTGGGTGAATCGTCAAGCTCTAGGCCTTAAAAATTAGGCTTTTTAGTATTTATGCAACGTGGACGTTGATTAATGTCTTTAAAGATTAAAGCAGCAAAATTATCTGATGTTATTTTACAGCAACTTGAGAATATGATTCTTGAGGGCTCATTAGCGCCAGGTGAAAAACTGCCGCCAGAGCGCGAACTAGCAAAACAGTTTGAGGTGTCTCGCCCCTCACTGCGTGAAGCTATCCAAAAGCTAGAAGCAAAAGGATTGGTCACTCGCAGGCAAGGTGGTGGCACGTTTGTAAAAAATCAGCTTGAAGAAGGGCTCACTGATCCGCTGTTCGATTTGATCAGTAAGCATCCTGAATCACAGTTCGATTTACTTGAATTTCGTCATGCGCTTGAAGGGATTGCTGCATATTATGCGGCGCTTCGTGGTACCAGCACCGATTTTACCAAGGTTAAACAAAGCTTTGATAAAATTGCTCAAGTTAATAACGATTTACAATTAAAAGCCAAAGCAATTAATGCGTTTCACTTTAGTGTAGCCGAAGCCTCACACAACGTGGTTTTACTTCACTTAGTGCGAGGCATGCAAGCGCTACTGGAGCAAAATGTATTGCAAAACTTAACGGTTTTATTAAAAAAACCAGATATTAGCAATCAATTAGCCCAGCACCGGCGCTTATTAATGGATGCCGTAATTGAGGGCAATCCAGAACAAGCCCGTTTAGCAAGTAATGCCCATTTAGCCTTTATTGAAGAAGCATTACTTGAAGCGGGTAAAGAGCATTCGCGAATTGAACGTAGTTTAAGACGCACAAAACAAAATTAAGCTAATACGCTGTACTTAGAACACACTAAATTAGGTATACGTGGTATTAAATTAACAACATTCGTATTTTAAACATAAGGAAACCTCCATATGTCTGAAGTCAATAAAATTGACGTAGACGCGCTAGAAACACAAGAGTGGTTACAAGCTCTTGAATCAGTTGTGCGCGAAGAAGGTGTTGAACGAGCTCAGTATTTACTTGAGCAAGTGTTAGAGCAAGCCCGTTTAGACGGCGTTGATATGCCAACTGGCACAACAACTAACTACGTTAATACTATTCCAGTAGATCAAGAACCGGCGTACCCAGGGGATGTAAACCTTGAGCGTCGTATTCGTTCGATTATTCGTTGGAATGCAATCATGATTGTATTACGTGCATCGAAAAAAGATCTCGACTTAGGCGGCCATATGGCGTCTTACCAATCATCAGCTGCGTTTTATGAAGTGTGTTTTAACCACTTTTTCAAAGCGCCAAATGAGGTAGACGGCGGTGACTTAGTTTACTACCAAGGTCATATTTCTCCGGGTATTTATGCGCGTGCATTTGTTGAAGGTCGTCTTACGGCTGAGCAGCTTGATAACTTCCGTCAAGAAGTAGATGGTAAAGGTTTACCATCATACCCGCATCCTAAATTAATGCCTGAATTTTGGCAGTTCCCAACGGTATCTATGGGCTTAGGTCCAATTGCGTCTATTTACCAAGCACGCTTTTTAAAATACCTAGACGGCCGTGGCTTAAAAGACACTAAAAACCAACGTGTATACGCGTTTTTAGGTGACGGTGAAATGGATGAGCCAGAATCACGCGGCGCAATCTCTTTTGCTGCACGTGAAAAGCTAGACAACCTATGTTACTTAATTAACTGTAACTTACAGCGTTTAGATGGCCCAGTAATGGGTAATGGTAAAATTATTCAAGAACTAGAAGGCCTATTTAAAGGCGCTGGTTGGAACGTAATTAAAGTTGTATGGGGTAGCGGATGGGATATTCTGCTAGCTAAAGATACATCAGGTAAATTACTACAGTTGATGAACGAAACAATTGATGGTGATTACCAAACATATAAAGCGAAAGATGGCGCGTACGTACGTGAGCATTTCTTTGGCCGTTACCCAGAAACAGCTGCACTTGTTGCAGATATGACTGATGACGAAATTTTTGCGCTTAAGCGTGGTGGTCATGAGCCATCAAAACTTTATGCTGCATTTAAAAAAGCTGAGCAAACCAACGACCGTCCTACCGTGATTCTTGCTAAAACTGTAAAAGGTTACGGCATGGGTGAAGCGGCTGAAGGTAAAAACATTGCGCACCAAGTGAAAAAAATGGACATGAGCCATGTTGAACACTTACGTGACCGTTTAGGCCTACAAGATTTAGTATCAGAAGAGCAAATTAAAGATCTTCCATACTTAACGCTTGAAGAAGGTTCGGAAGAATACAAGTACTTACACGCACGCCGTGATGCACTTAAAGGTTACACACCTACACGTATTCCTAAGTTTACTGAAGAGCTAAAACTGCCAGAAGTAGACGCGTTTAAGCCGCTACTTGAAGAGCAAAAACGTGATATTTCTACCACAATGGGCTTTGTACGTGCACTTAACGTGTTACTAAAAGACAAAGGCATTGGCAAAAACATTGTGCCAATCATTGCTGATGAAGCACGTACATTTGGTATGGAAGGTTTATTCCGTCAAATCGGTATTTACAATCCACATGGCCAAAACTATACCCCTCAAGACCGCGATATTGTTTCTTACTACAAAGAAGCTACATCAGGCCAAGTACTTCAAGAGGGTATTAACGAGCTAGGTGCAATGTCGTCATGGGTAGCTGCTGCAACATCTTACAGCACTAACGATTTACCTATGATCCCATTCTACATTTACTACTCTATGTTTGGTTTCCAGCGTGTTGGCGACATGGCATGGATGGCGGGTGACCAACAAGCACGTGGTTTCTTATTAGGTGCAACAGCAGGTCGTACTACGCTAAATGGTGAAGGTCTACAGCACGAAGATGGTCACAGCCATATTCTTGCAAATACGGTTCCTAACTGTATTTCTTATGACCCAACGTACGCATTTGAAGTAGCGGTAATTATTCAAGATGGTATTCGTCGTATGTACGGTGAAAACCAAGAAAACATTTACTACTACCTAACGCTTATGAACGAAAACTACCATCAACCAGCAATGCCAGAAGGCGCTGAAGAAGGTATTCGTAAAGGTATTTACAAGCTTGAAAGCTACGAAGGTAAAAAAGCCAACGTACAGCTATTAAGCTCAGGTACTATTATGACTGAAGTGCGCAAAGCTGCAGCCATTTTAAGCGAAGAGTACGGTATTGCTTCAGATGTTTACTCAGTAACATCATTCAATGAGCTTACCCGTGACGGTCAAGACGTTGAGCGTTTCAACATGCTTAACCCAGAAAGCGAGCAAAAAACGCCTTACATCACTAGCGTATTAAACGATTCAGTGACTGTTGCTGCGACCGACTACATGAAAAACTACGCAGAGCAAGCGCGTTCATTTATTCCAAGCAGCAACTATAAAGTGCTTGGTACAGATGGTTACGGACGCTCTGATAGCCGTGAAAACTTACGTCGTCACTTTGAAGTTAATGCAAGCTACGTGGTTGTTGCTACGTTATCTGAACTTGCTAAACGTGGTGATGTTGAAAAGTCAGTGGTTGTTGAAGCAATTAAAAAGTTCGACATTGACACAAACAAACTAAATCCACTGTACGCATAAGAGGTTTGCAATGAGTATTGAAATTAATGTACCAGATATCGGTGGCGATGACGTAGAAGTAACCGAAATCTTAGTAAGCGTTGGCGACAAAGTAGATGTTGATCAATCGCTACTAACCGTTGAAGGCGATAAAGCATCAATGGAAGTACCTGCTGCGCAAGCAGGTACAGTCAAAGAAATTAAAGTAAGCGAAGGCGACACGGTAACAACAGGGTCGTTAATCATGATTTTTGAAGGCGAAGAGTCAGGCTCACAAAGTGAGCCAGAAGCGCCAGCTAAAACTGAGGCATCTGCACCTGCAGAAGCTTCAGGTTCTTCAACTAAAGAAGTAACTGTACCAGATATTGGTGACGACGAAGTTGAAGTAACAGAAATCATGGTCGCTGTTGGTGACAGCGTAGATGAAGAGCAGTCAATTTTAAGTGTTGAAGGCGATAAAGCATCTATGGAAGTACCAGCTCCTTTTGCCGGTACTGTAAAAGAAATTAAAGTAGCCGAAGGCGACAAAGTAAAAACAGGCTCTTTAGTGTTTGTTTTTGAAGTTGCTGGCTCAAGTGCACCTGCATCAGATGCGCCAAAGCAAGAATCTGCGCCAGCAGAGACTACTCAAAGCGCCGAGCCAAGCACAAAAGAAGTAAACGTGCCTGATATTGGCGATGATGAAGTTGAAGTAACTGAAATCATGGTTGCTGTTGGCGATACGGTTGAAGAAGAGCAATCTATCTTAAACGTTGAAGGCGACAAAGCGGCAATGGAAGTACCAGCCCCGTTTGCAGGTACCGTTAAAGAAATTAAAGTGGCCGCTGGCGATAAAGTCAAAACTGGCTCACTTGTGTTTGTTTTTGAAGTTGCAGGCAGTGCGCCAGCAAAAGCAGTAGCCCCGGCTGAGCAAAAGCCAGCGGCTGCACCAGCAAAAACCGAGTCTGCGCCAGCTCAAGCTGCACCTGCGGCTAAAGCAAGCAACGAAAGCTTTGAAAACAACAGCGCATATGCCCATGCATCGCCAGTTGTTCGCCGCTTAGCGCGTGAGTTTGGTATTAACTTAGCAAACGTTAAAGGCTCAGGGCGTAAAAACCGCGTAGTAAAAGAAGACGTGCAAAACTATGTTAAAAACCTAGTTAAGCAAGTTGAATCAGGCCAATTACCAGCTGGTAAAGGCAATGCGGGCGGTGGTGAGCTTGGCTTAATTCCGTGGCCTAAAGTAGATTTTGCTAAATTTGGTGAAATTGAAGAGAAAAAACTATCGCGTATTCAAAAGCTGTCGGGTAAAAACCTACACCGTAACTGGGTGCAAATCCCACATGTTACACAGTTTGACGAAGCTGATATCACCAGCCTTGAAGTGTTCCGTAAAGAACAAAACGTGTTAAGCGAGAAGAAAAAACTTGGCGTTAAAATCACACCACTTGTGTTTGTGATGAAAGCGGTAGCGAAAGTACTTGCTGAGTTCCCAACGTTTAACTCGTCATTGTCTGAAGACGGTGAAAGCCTTATCCTTAAAAAGTACATCAATATTGGTGTTGCAGTAGATACGCCAAATGGCTTAGTTGTTCCAGTATTTAAAGATGTGGACAAAAAAGGCATTATTGAATTATCTCGCGAGCTGATGGATATTTCTAAAAAGGCGCGTGAAGGTAAGTTAACGTCATCTGATATGCAAGGCGGTTGTTTTACTATTTCAAGCTTAGGCGGTATTGGCGGTACGGCATTTACGCCGATTGTTAATGCACCAGAGGTGGCTATTTTAGGTGTATCTAAATCTGAAATGAAACCTAAGTGGAATGGTAAAGACTTTGAACCTAAATTAATGGTTCCGCTTTCTATGTCGTACGATCACCGTGTGATTGACGGTGCTCTAGCTGCACGCTTTACCGCAACGCTTGCTAGCTACATGAGCGACATACGTCAATTAGTGATGTAATCACTACAATATGAACAAAATCAAATCCCAGCCAGTTGTTTTTAGCTGGGATTTTTACTATATGCAATGATACAATCTTTGCACTATTTGTGAATTGCTCTGATTTTCTGCCCATGCAGAAACATGGCAGTTAAATTTTAGGGCAGTGTCCCGTTCAAACAATTAAGGTAATAGCATGAGCAACGAATTAAAAACTCAAGTTGTTGTACTAGGCGGTGGTCCTGGTGGTTACTCTGCGGCTTTCCGCGCTGCTGACTTGGGCTTAGAAGTTACATTAGTAGAATCGCGTGAAACATTAGGTGGTGTATGTCTTAATGTTGGTTGTATTCCTTCAAAAGCACTTTTACACGTAGCTAAAGTGATTGATGACGCTGCAGAAATGTCATCTCACGGTGTTACTTTTGGCGCTCCGCAAATTGATTTAGACAAAATTCGCTCTTGGAAAGAGTCGGTTGTTGGCCAGCTTACTGGTGGCTTAGACGGCATGGCTAAGATGCGTAAAGTTAAAGTTGTACCAGGTTACGGTAAGTTTACTGGCAGCAACACTTTAGACGTTGAAGGTGCTGACGGCACAACAACTATTACATTTGATAATGCAATTATTGCTGCGGGTTCTAAACCTGTAAGCTTACCGTTCATCCCAGAAGATGACCGTGTAATTGATTCAACGGGCGCATTAGAGCTTAAAGACATTCCAGAGAAGCTACTTGTTTTAGGCGGTGGTATTATCGGTCTTGAAATGGGTACTGTTTACCGCGCATTGGGTTCTGACATTGATGTTGTTGAGTTTGCAGACCAGTTAGTTCCGGCTGCGGATAAAGATATCATCAAGATTTACCAAAAATACGTAAGCAAAAAATTCAATGTTATGCTTTCAACTAAAGTTGTTGGCGTTGAAGCGAAAGATGATGGCTTATACGTTACTTTTGAAGGCAAAAACGCACCAGCTGAGCCAGTACGTTACGACAAAGTACTTGTTGCTGTAGGCCGTACGCCTAACGGTAACTTACTTGATGCTGATAAGGCAGGTGTTAATGTAGATGAGCGTGGCTTTATTAATGTTGATAAGCAATTACGTACTAACGTAAACCACATCTTCGCAATTGGTGATTTAGTTGGCCAACCTATGCTTGCGCATAAAGCGGTACACGAAGGCCATGTTGCAGCAGAGGTTATCTCTGGTCAGAAGCACTTCTTCGACCCTAAATGTATTCCTTCAATTGCCTACACTGATCCAGAAATCGCATGGGTAGGTGTGACTGAGAAAGAAGCAAAAGAGCAAGGCTTAAGCATTGAAACTGCGGTATTCCCGTGGGCTGCATCAGGTCGCGCAATTGCATCTGCACGTACTGAAGGTTCTACTAAGCTTATCTTTGATAAAGACAGTGGCCGTGTAATCGGTGGTGCTATGGTGGGTATTAACGCAGGCGAAATGCTTGGCGAAATCGGCTTAGCAGTTGAAATGGGCGCAGACGGTGAAGATTTAGCACTTACTATTCATGCTCACCCAACATTGAACGAGTCTATTGGCCTTGCAGCTGAAATTTTTGAAGGTTCAATCACGGATTTACCAAACAAAAAAGCAGTTAAAAAGAAGAAGTAAACTCTTTTAGTTAACTGTTTAAAAACCCAGGCCTCGGCTTGGGTTTTTTGTTTTTATAGCCGTCAGCCGTCAGCCGTCAGTTTAAGAGAAGCTCGTCTTGACACGTAAGTTAATATGAGCAAAATTTCTAGCTGATAGCTGATAGCTGATAGCTGATAGCTGATAGCTGATAGCTGATAGCTGATAGCTGATAGCTGATAGCTGATAGCTGATAGCT
>NZ_LKDV01000008.1:0-124582 GCF_001401875.1 Pseudoalteromonas sp. P1-13-1a
GAGAGCGCCTATCAAGTATCAGCTGGTTTATGCGGTTGTTAAATGAAAACATTGCTCGCAGAGCAAATAAAGAAGATAACTGCACAGGACGATTCTGGGAGGGAAGGTTCAAATCGCAAGCATTACTAGATGAAGCAGCACTTGCAGCCTGCATGGCCTATGTCGATTTAAATCCCATTAGAGCTAAAATAGCTAACAAACCAGAAGAGTCAGACCATACCAGTGTACAAAATCGCTTAACATGCGCGGCAGAAGGTAAACAACCTAAGCAGTTACTACGTTTTGCAGGTATGCCACGTCAGATTATGCCTAAAGGGCTGCCGTTTGAGCTTAAATCTTACCTTGAACTTGTTGAGTTAACAGGGCGAATAATACGAGAGGATAAACGGGGGCACATTGATAATATGAACCCTCCTCTGCTAGAAAGACTTAATATATCCCCCGAAAACTGGTTAAAACTCACTACGCAATTTACGCGCGTATTTCATGGTGCAGTAGGCAGACCCACTTCACAAGTAAGTTACTGTGAAAATTTAAAGCGCAAACGGCGTTCAAATATTAGCAACTGCGAAAAGCTACTCGCATAAATTAAAAATTACTCAGTAAAAATTAAAACTGCAATCTTGCAGTTATTTTCATGCGTGTAATTCAGGTTTGAGAATGCCACTGACTTATTTAATCGATGAAATGAAAATGACCAAGTAATAAAAAATTAATTCTGCACCCGAGGAGCATGTTTAGTGGCACAGTTCGGTTCGCTGATTTATATTGGGTGTCAAATTTAATAATTAGTTCGCTGATTTATATTGGGTGTCAAATTTAATAATTAGGTGTCAAATTTAATAATTATGAGATTTAATAATTATTCAAAACGCCATTTAAAACAATATCAAACACTTCAATCTTCTGTGTAAAAATACAGTAATCAATTGAACCAAAATAGGAACTCAGCTATGGTTTGTTAATCAATAAAAACAAATTTAATAACGAGTTAATCTACAGGCTCATCATATGCCTAAAAGGGAGTTTTAAACAATGAAGCTTTTTCTAATACCATTATCAATCGTTGTTCTTTGCTCTTGCGCTACAACATCAATTCCAGAAGCTACAAAAACGGAAATGGATAGTGATATAAAAAGATATCTTAATTATAGGAATCAGAAAGCTTATGCAGTTGCCGTGGAAAAAGACGGCGCATGGGTAAGTGGCTATGGGTATGGATATCCGAATCAAGAACTCGCCAACAAAAGAGCTTTACTAGAGTGCGAATTACAAAAACATTCTCGTAAAATTAGTGCAGACTGTTTTGTTCTTTATGAAGATGGACGTAGAAAAAACGGCATATAACAAAACGCTAAACACGTTCACTGGGACAGTAACGCAGCGGCTCTTCGCAATTATGCAGCTACGTCACTGCTCGTTAGCTTTACAAGGAAAATTTGGTGTTTGATAGGATAAAAGTAGCGATGTCAAAGGGGGTTTGGCACGCTTTGGCGGTAATCATAGTCATGCTATTAGCTGGGCCAGAAATAATGGTAAGTATTGAACTTATGGCCATGGTCGAAGTGCTTGGGGCTTCTACCTTTGTAGTGATGTATCTCTCAGGTATTAAGCTGTTTTTCTCAAAGGTGTGGGATAAATATAAAAATTTTGAAAAGCATTCTTTTTTCTTTTTCCCAACTTTTCCTGTTTTAAAAAAAATGCCATCACTGATAGTTCATTCTATTCCTGAGCGGACTGTAGTTATTGGACTTTTTACGTTTATTACTGTTGCAATGTCAATATTTTACATACAAATTTTAATTTAGTTTAGTAAAGCTAAGTAGCACTCTGAATCAACTTTGCTAAATATACGCTTGAGCTTATAAGCCCCTTAGTCGCTATATCCACTAGCGCGCTTATTTTTAAATAAGTGCGCTGGTTTTAATTACATAGCTGGTTTTAAAGTAAGCTTTACTACCCTAATAGCTCTTTTCTTACTATTTCAGCGCCTTTGCTCAATGCATTAAGCTTAGCGTTTGCAACTTCGCGCGAAAGTGGCGCCATGCCGCAGTTTGTGCAGGGGTAGAGTTTGTCGGCATCTACAAACTGCAGTGCTTTGCGTAAAGTAGCGGCTACTTCTTCGGGTGTTTCTATTTCATTGCTGGCAACATCAATAGCGCCTACCATTACTTTTTTACCACGAATGAGTTCGAGTAAATCCATAGGTACGTGCGAGTTATGACACTCAAGTGAGATAATATCAATATTTGATTGCTGTAATTTAGGAAAAGCTTCTTCGTACTGGCGCCATTCATTGCCCAATGTTTTTTTCCAATCGGTGTTAGCTTTAATGCCGTAGCCGTAACAAATATGCACTGCGGTTTCGCATTTTAACCCTTCAATTGCGCGCTCTAAACAGGCAATGCCCCAGTCGTTTACTTCATCAAAAAATACATTAAACGCGGGCTCATCAAATTGGATAATATCTACGCCTGCGGCTTCGAGTTCTTTGGCTTCTTGGTTGAGTATTTTAGCAAATTCCCACGCTAGTTTTTCGCGACTTTTGTAGTGGTCGTCATACAGTGTATCTATCATGGTCATGGGTCCGGGTAGTGCCCACTTTATAGGTTGGTTAGTTTGCGAGCGCAAAAACTTAGCATCTTCTACAAATACGGGTTTTTGGCGGCTAACAGGGCCCACTACGCTTGGTACACTTGCATCGTAACGGTCGCGTATTTTTACGGTTTTTCGTTTTTCAAAATCAACACCGTTAAGGTGCTCTATAAATGTAGTTACAAAATGTTGGCGTGTTTGCTCGCCATCGCTCACTATATCAATACCAGCGAGTTGTTGTGAGTGAAGCGCAATGCGCAAGGCGTCTTTTTTGCCTTCAATGAGTTCGTTGTTTTTAAGCTTCCACGGCGACCAAAGAGTTTCTGGCTCTGCAAGCCATAAGGGCTTTGGTAAACTGCCTGCGGTAGAGGTAGGTAATAATTTTTTCATAATAAGGGTGACCATTTATTAAAATAAGGTTAGACGTTTGCTGATGTAAATTGCTCAAGTACTGATTTATACGGTTTTATAAAATGCTCTTCAGCAAACTTGCCTTGTTCGGCGGCTAATTTACTGCGCTCATCTCTATCGTAAATAATCTGTGTGAGTGAATGGTCGGCATTTTTTAAATTAGGCTTAAAGGCATTACCTGCTTTGGCATTGGCGTTGTAAATTTCTGGACGATAAATTTTTTGAAACGTTTCCATGGTGCTAATAGTGCTTATTAGCTCAAGGTTGGTGTAATCGTTTAGTAAATCACCAACAAAAAACAATGCAAAAGGGGCTGTGCTATTCGCAGGCATAAAGTAACGCACCTGTAAGCCCATTTTTTTAAAGTATTGCTCTGTTAACGACGATTCGTTTGGTTGGTATTCAATGCCTAAAATAGGGTGCTCGTTAGCGGTGCGGTGATAGGTTTTGTTATCTGACACACTTAAGCAAATTACCGGTGGCTTTTTAAAGTGTTGTTTATAGGTGTTTGAACTTACAAACGACTGAAACAACTTGCCATGTAACTCCCCAAAATTATCAGGAATACTAAATTGCGGTTTATTTTTATTATGTTGTTGTAGTAACACGCTAAAGTCGTAGTCACGTACGTACGACGAAAAGTTATTACCAACAATACCTTCTATACGCTTATTTGTTTTGTTATCAATAATATTTGTTTTTAATATTTCTATAGAAGGAAAGCGTTGGCTGTTTTCATCTAAACCAATATCTACAGAAATAATCTCAAGCTCAAGGTTGTAGCGCTCACCGGTGGGGTTATCCCAATTAGCAAGGGTATTAAAGCGGTTGTTGATCATATTGAGCGCTTTTTTTAAGTTTTGTTGGCGGTGCTCGCCTCGTGCTAAGTTTGCAAAATTAGTGGTAATACGGGTGTTTTCAGCGGGGTGGTAGTTTTCATCAAGGCGCTGACTTTTAATATTAAATGTAATGTTTTTATTCATGGTGACTCTATCCATTTTGTATATTTAAAACCTGAGCCTTTGGTGTGCTCAAAAGATGGTTTTGTAATAAACAGGCTTAATGCTTATAAGCGCTGGCCGATGGATAATTTATACGCTGATCGGTGTTTTAATAAAAACGGTTTAATTTCACATAAAACATGAGTTTGATTCATTTATATAAATCAATGCTGTTACTGAGAGAGCATATCTCTGTGTTTGAGCGTGTAAAACAATTGTACAGCGTCTGATTTTTAGATGTTTAGACGTCTAGGTGGGTTTGTTGTGGTGAATTCATGTTGTGCATTAATAAAATTCAGGCATGGCCGTAACCCTTATTTTAATTAGGGCTTTGTATTACCGTTTTAAAAATTACTGTCATTTTTAAAGGCGTGTTATAGCCAGTTATTCATTATAATAGCGGTTAAATGGGGTTTGTTTTTAATACAACAACTAAAAGAATACCTGCAGGCATCTATGTGTTGTTCATCTACGCTTAGTTACACTGATTTAACTAACTTGATAATAATAAAGATCATTATGCACGGACGTTTAAATAAATGAATAAACTAAAAAATCTCATTACACAATTTATAGTGGCAATGCAAAAAAGACCTGGGTTATTGGCGGTATTGGCGTTTTGTTCAGGAGTTGCAAGCTATGTAATGGTTGATAGAAAAGAGTCGTTCTCGCAGGTTATTGCTATCGTTTTACTTATTAGCTGGTTTTGGTTGATTATCGATAATTGGCTACGCGATAAAGTAGAAGAGCGCTTTGGGGTGGCGGTATCTCCCAATGTAATGCGCTTTGCCCTGCAAATGGTGCAGCAAGAAAGCCTATTTTTTGCGTTACCGTTTTTTTTAGCGGTTACGCAGTGGGATCACCCACAAGCACTTTTTACATCGCTGATTGTTTTGTGTGCATTAATATCGGTAATAGATCCATTTTACTATAAAAAATTAGCTAAAAACCGCACACTATTCACAGTATTTCATAACTTTGCATTATTCGTGGTTTTACTTGTTACCTTGCCTATTTTATTAAACCTAACCACGAGCCAAAGTTTAGCCATTGCACTTGTAACCTCTGTGCTAATTACTTTACCTAGCTTAGCAAACTTAATGCCTGATGCGCGCTGGTGGCGTTTTCCTATTTTAGTTTTAATTTTATGCGCAATAAGTGCTGGAGTTTGGCAGCTTCGCAGTTTTGTACCGCCGGCAGCCTTGCGTTTAACCGATATTACCTTGGCACACAAGATAGATGTAGAGCATAAAAAACCGTTAGGCAGCATTGATACTCTTGATTTATATACACTCCATAGTGAAGGGCTGTACACGTGGACCGCAGTAAAAGCGCCACGAGGTTTAAATGAAAAGATATTTCATGTATGGATACACAATAAAAAAGAGATTGATAGAATTACGCTCAATATTAATGGTGGGCGAAAACAAGGCTACAGAGCATGGACGCATAAAGTAAATTTTCCGCATGACGCTCAAGGTAAATGGCAGGTAAAAGTGGTAACCGAGTCGGGGCAACTTATAGGGCTTACGAAATTTATTGTTACACCTTAAGGCTATAAATACACTGATAAACAAATTTAAATTTGATACGCTATTTTTAAGTTACTTAATGGATGAGTGTTATGAGCATTGCTTTAGATATTTTTATATGGCTAATGATAGAAACCATTTTAGGGTTTATTTTGTACTCTACCGGCTGTGCAATTTTAAACGTATTCACCTTTGGTAAGTTTAAAGCTGATATTAAAGATTATGTGAGCTTTAAGGCAAATAAAGCTAAAAATGTTTACCTAATATGTTTACTTGGTTTTAGCTTTTACGCAGCGTTAATTGGTTTTGTTGCTTATATAAGCCAATAACTTAGGTTTATAAGTATATGAAGTTTAATAAGCTATTGGTTATAGCGGGGCTTTTAAGTTTTATAGCGTCACTTTTACATATTGCCTGTATTTTTGGCGGCCCTGATTGGTATCGCTTTTTTGGTGCTGGCGAACACATGGCGCAGTTGGCTAAGCAGGGAAGTACGTATCCTACCTTTGTTACTTTAATTATATCAGCCATACTTGTTATATGGGGCTTGTATGCGCTCTCTGGCGCAGGTGTTATTTTAAAGCTGCCTTTATTAAAAACGGCTTTGGTATTAATCACTGCAATTTATTTAGTGCGCGGTATTGCAGGTTTAATCATTCCTTTTTTAACTACCAGCCAAATTATTCACCATAACTCTATGCAGTTTTGGATTATAAGCTCAGTTGTATGCAGTATTTATGGGCTGTTTTATTTATTAGGTACGCTTAAATATCTTCGCACACATACATAATTAATGTTATTTACTGATGTAAGGAGTCGTATGAGTCACGATCACAGCCATCATATTAGTCATTACAACCGTGCATTTGCTATCGGTGTTTTACTCAATCTTATCTTTGTATTAATAGAAGCAGGCTATGGTTTTTTTGCTAACTCCTTAGCGCTTTTAGCCGATGCAGGGCATAACCTTAGCGATGTTGTCAGTTTATTGCTCGCATGGGGCGCCAATGTGTTAGCTAATAAAGCGGCAACGAACAAACGTACCTTTGGTTATAAAAAATCTACCGTATTAGCATCGTTATTGAGCTCTGTTTTACTTATAGCTGCACTTATCAGCATAGCTTGGCAAGCAATTGAGCGTTTTAATAACCCTCAGCCGGTTACCGGCATGACGGTTATTGTGGTTTCGCTTATTGGTGTAGTTATTAACACATTAACTGCATTGTTGTTTGTACAAGGGCAAAAGCACGATTTAAATATTAGAGGTGCTTTTTTACATATGGCGGCCGATGCTGCGGTGTCTTTAGGTGTGGTTATTGCCGGCATTGTTATTTTATTTAAAAACTGGCAGTGGGTGGACCCTGTTGTAAGTTTGAGTATTGTAGTGATTGTGTTTATTGGCACATGGGGATTATTTAAAGACTCGCTCAATTACGCCACCGATGCCGTCCCTAAAAATATTAGTATAGAAAAACTAAAGCAGTATTTTTTAAGCATTGAGCATGTTGAAGGTGTGCATGATTTACATGTGTGGCCACTAAGTACCACAGAGTCTGCGCTTATTGTTCACCTAGTAACAGAGAACAACGCATTAAATAACGACTTTTTAATTGAAGTACAGCACCATTTACATGACCACTTTGATATTGAACATGCCACCATTCAGGTTGAAAGCAGCCAGGGGAGCGAAGGTTGTATGTTTAACCATGGGCATGCCCATGGTTAAACGTTGATTAGTTTTAAAAAATCAACCCTGATAGCTTGTAACAACTTAACGAAAAAATAAGTAGTAGCACGGGTAATATAACTACATTTAAAAGTGTTGAGTTGGTGTATTTGCCCATTACTGTTTTTTGGTTAACTAACCACACCAAATACGCGGTAATTATGGGCAGTAGTAATCCATTTGCAGCTTGTGCAAATATAATCACCGCAACAGGGTCAAGTCCCAATGAAGCCACAAAAGCACCAAAAGCTAAAATAGTAATGGCGACTGTTTTAAAACGGCTGTTACTCATTTCGCTTGACCAGCCAAGCATGCCACATACAGCATACGCGCCAGCTAGTGGGGCTGTTATTGCGCTGGTTAACCCTGCAGAAAATAAACCAATAGCAAAAAAGTAGTGCGCTGCTTCGCCAAGAAGAGGCTCAAGTTGTACGGCCATATTTGCTGCACTAATTTTACCGGCATCGGTCCCATAAAAGGCAACAGATGCGGTTGATAAAATGGCAAGGGTGATCACACCACCGAGCGTAATAGATAAACCTGTGTCTAAATTAGTTTGTTTAATAATAGTGTCTTTATCACTTTTAGAATGATCTTGCGCTGCTAAAACACCAGAGTGCAAAAATAAGTTATACGGCACTATGGTTGTGCCAATTAGGGCAAGTACTGTTGTAATTGAGCCACTTGGCATTGTAGGTATAAACCCAGTAAGTACCTGAGTAATGGGTGGCGCAGCCATAATTAATGCAGATATAAATACCAGGCTCATAAGGATCACCAGCAGTATTAATGCGTTTTCTACCACCTTGTGCTTACCACTGTATAAAAGAATGGCACTGCATATAGCAATTACGGGTGTCCATATTTGAGCACTTACCCCTGGGAAAATACCAACGAGCCCCATACTTGCACCACTGAGGTTTCCGGCTTCATAAGCAGCGCTGCCTACACCAATTGCACTTATTACTAAAAAGCTAGCAAGTGCTTTAAGATAAGGGGTTTTAATGTGAGCACGTAACGCTTGCGCTAAATCTTGCCCTGTTGCTACGCCTAATCGAGCAGCCATAGACTGCAACAAAATAGTGGCCATAACCGAAAAGAGTAATGTCCAAATTAATGCAAATCCAAAGTTTGCACCGGCAACACTTGCCGTGGTGATTGTTCCGGGGCCAATAAATGCAGCTGTTACAAGTAATCCTGGGCCAAATCGCATACTGTTACCTTAATATTTGCTTTTAAATTTAGAACAACGTTTTATTACGTTGAACCTAGATTGCTGCCACTATATGTGCCATGCAGCGAGAGCCCCACCTTGGCTAATTTTTATAACAGGGTTATCAAAAAGCCGCGTAGGATACCAACTTATAAATAGAATTAAAGTGCCAAATGTTTACTTGCTGGTAAATTACACAATACGCTTAAATTGTATTTATATTTCAGCAATGTGCATAATCTATCCTACCCATAGATTGTAATACGAGCAAATAACGGTACATTTAAAAGTGTGAGCTATTTGCTAACCCTGCCGGGTCTGTAGACTTTTCAAGGTTAAAATTGCAGGAACCTATTTGGTATTTAGGTAAGTGTTTGAGCAGGCTTCGAAATCTTTGCTCGGTTTTTATTTATTATTACATGAATATAAGTGATTAGAATAACTTAGCCGCAGTTATTTAGGGCAGTAGGTCTCGCATTTCACGCTGCGATTAACTAGCTCATAGTTTGAACTAATCTTAATCCGCAAAGGTCAACAAACTCCAATCAAAATATGTTGTTATTTAAATGATCCTTTTCTTTTGATCTAACAAGACTTAATCCATAAAGTGTAATAAGTTTTTAAATAAAGAGGCATCTATGAAATTTTTAGTTTTTTTAGGCACCATCAGAGATAGCACGCCACCCAAGCCAGCTCGGTTAGGTGAACGCGTGGCTAAGTCATGCCTTGAATGTTTAAACGAGCGTTACAGCGAGCACGAGTTTGAGCTTATAGACGCGCTCGATTTTCCTTCTGAGGATGTATTTAAGCCTCATTTTGCCTATGCAAAAAGCCAAGCTCCTGAACATTTAACAGCTTTAGCAGATAAAATTAGTCAAGCTGATGGCTATATAATGGTAAGCCCAGAGTACAATCATAGTATGAGCCCAGCATTAGCTGATTTATTAAATCATTTTGGTAGCTCGTTGTTTTCGTATAAGCCAAGCGCTATTGTAACTTATTCGGCAGGGCAATGGGGAGGGCTTAGGGCAGCAATTAGTTTACGCACTTTTTTATCTGAGCTTGGGTGTTTGCCGGTTTCAGCGATGATTCATGTACCTAAGGCGCAAGAGCAGCTAAATAACGATGGCTCAACGTGTGAGAGCGAAGATAAAAAATCGTGGTTTAATTATTATTCGCGTACTTTTAGCCAACTTATGTGGTGGGCACAGGCGTGCAGTCAGCAGACTAAACGTGTCGATCCTCACAGTATGCTTAAAAGCTTTAAGACAGATCCATCTGAGCGAAACGCACCTTAATGTTGTAATAAGGTGCGATTTATATACAGTACCTTGCTCAATTAAAACAATAAGTTAATTGATAAGCGGGCTGTGCGAGGTTCAATTGGATGAAAGTGGTTATCTTCAACACCTTGCGCAGGCTCGCCCGGTAGGCGCGAAGCGTAGTAGTAATCTATATCGTGATCGGTACTGTTAAATAAATTGAGTAGTTCTAGGTCGATTTTCCAGTGCGTTTGTTTATAGCTAATAGCACTATTGACTACCGTTAATGGGTTTGACCGTTTATCACCGTCATCCGTTAATGTACGTTTACCAATATGGCGTACTCTAATTGATGACTGCCATTGTTCACTTATATGCCAGTTTAAACCTGTACTTGCTACTACCGGCACAGCCCCTTCTATGTAGTTATTTTTATCATTAATATCTAAGCGAGAATGCGTAAACGAGGTTTCTAAATCAAGACTAAACCTATCGTTTAGCCAATAATAAGCACTTAGCTCTAACCCATAACGTTTAGATGCATCACTTGGCTCTGTATTACCGGCATCGCCCACAAATAATAGCTCTGAGTCGAGGGTTAACCACCAAAGTGCAGCCGATATATTATATTTTTTATCATCAGCAAAGCGTAATCCAATTTCAGCGCCTTCACTTTTTACTAATAGGTCGACTTGCTGTGCCGGTTCTTCTGTAATTGGGTCAATTGTAATTGTAGAGCCTCGTGCATCGTTAGAATGAAATGATTGACCCCAATTAGCATAGACAGCGAGCAAATCAGTGAAACGGTAATTTAAGTTTGCTTTAAAACTAATTAAATCATCGTTTGTTTTACCTGAGTTTACAGCAGTAATACTAGTAACGTTTGTGTCAAAATAGTCGTACCTTACACCCGCGGTAGCCTCAAATTTTGGGGTAAGCAAAAATTTAGACTCCCAATAGGTTGAGTAACTAGTTTGCTTGAGTGCGTCTTGCCTTACTGTACTGAGTCGTTTTCTGGCTTTTGTGTTATAAAGCCCTACGTTATCAATGTCATCGTGGCGAAGCTCAATCCCTGTAGTATGTTGCATGATTATAGCTTGTGTTTGCGTGTCGAACTGATAGCTTACATTAGTGCCATAAATAGTGCGGCTATCTTGCTGATTAAATTGATCGCCATTAATTGGATCATTTAAAAAGTAACTAAAATTAGAATACAGATTTAAATCGTAATTAATGATATAAGCGCTGGCTTTAACATGCTCACTTTGCCAGTTAGTTGATAAACTATAACGGCTAGAACTGCCAGCAAGGGTGGTATCTAGTGAGCCTAATTGATTTATTATACCTTGGGTTACAGCCCGCTTAGGAATTTGATCTGCTGAGTTCCATGCATTGTCATAAGCCATTGCACTTATTGAAAGCTCCCCATTTAACGCTTTACCAATATAGCGTAATAGGGCATTTTTTTTATTCACGTCTTCGTTTATTTTGTTCCATGGGCCGTCGTAACCTTGCCATTCAGCTGCTGCAATTAGTTTTCCTGTTGTAAGGTTTGTAGAGCCAAGTACTACAGCACGCTTATAATTATCCTCTCCTATGCTAAGCTCGATTTGTTGATGCTTTAAATTGTCAGCCAATTTAAACTGTGCACTCCCAGCACTTGAAAAGTCACCTTGTGACGCACTGTATGACCCTTTTTGATAATTTATAGTTGAAATAGCTTCTGGGATAATAAAATTAAGATCGGTATAACCTTGGCCGTGACCATGGCTTCGCATATTGATAGGCATGCCCTCAATGCTGGTGGCAAAATCAGTACCGTGATCGAGGTTAAATCCTCTAATAAAGTATTGATTCGCTTTTCCAGAGCCACTGTGCTGAGTGACTGTCATACCCGGTATAAGCTCTAACATTTCGGCGCTTCTGAGCATCGGGCGTTGCTGTATTTCACCTTGGCCAATAATGCCGCTCGAGGCACTTATAGAGTTACCAATTAATCCATCTCTATGCCCATACACTGTAATGGTTTCAATATTTGCGTAGCTAGGTGTGTAATAAAACGCGCTTATTGAAAGTATGACTACATTTTTCATGACTAAAATCCCTATGTATTGCTATCTATAATAAGCTGATAATTTAAATACGGCTTAGCAGGTTAATTGGATGCAGTATTTGTTAAGAAGGTGCATTAGTTGTTGTAAATGTAGTGTGTGATCTCGCCTATAAGCATAGGTAAAAAGAGCTATCGGGCTATTGTAATCTGCCTATATAACACTAATAATCATGTGGCTAACTCACTAATTAACGCAAACAACAAAGAGCCTGTATTGAAAGCCAAAGAAATTCGTAATTTTTATATAAACGAAGAGCAGTCTATTTATTTGCTCTCTCACAGGGATGCAAAAAAACATCGTCAATGGCTTAATATTTGTATTAAGCAATTGACCGCACTTGGCTATAAAAATGTTGAGATGATTGGCTCAGGCGCGTTTGGGTTTGTATTTGCTGGTACTGACGAAAATAATTTACCTTGGGTGTTTAAGTTCTCGCGTATTACGCTTGCCCAAAGTGTGCGCGACCGCCTAGAAGACGAAGCGTATATGCTCTCGCAAATTAATAACCCGCTCGTGCCAACCTTTTATGCGTTTGAGCGTATAAAAAAGCAAGGCATTTTAATGATGGCCCGCGCCATTGGTGAAGACCTTGAAAAAGTATCGCTAAAAAAAGGGCGTTTTAGTGCCCACCAAACTATGCAATTAGCGGTGCGGCTGCGTAATGTATTAATTGATCTTCGTAACCATAAAAATGGTTTAACCCCTCAACCTATAGTACATGGCGATATAAAACCTTCCAACTTGGTATGGGATGAGCAAAGCGATGCGCTGTCTTTAGTTGATTGGGGAAGCTCTGTTTACGCACAGGTTGATAGTAATGGCGAGCCTATAGCCAGTAATTTTATGGATTTAATGTCGGGCGATTTAAGCACTACTAATGCCAGAATGGGCGATGTGTATTTTATAGGTGATGCGCAAATGTCGGGTGAGCAGTCATCCCCGCGCTTTGACGAGCAAGGTGTTGCCTCAACGTTATATGCACTTGCCTCTGCTCAATCATGTCGTTTTGGTGCGCAGGCCATTCCTGCAAGCTCGCTTGGTTTACCCAAAGAGCTGGCTAATGTAATTGATGGCATGCTTTCTAAAAATAAAACCATACGTGATGGTGCAGGCGATTACTTTATGCGTAACATTACCAAAATGGCTAAGGCTTATCTGCCTGAGCTTAAAAAAGAGCAGCCGCGTCCTGCTATCCCGTATTGGTTTGGCAAAGGCGATAAGCCTGACACCGTAGTATATAGCTCACGCAAACAGTTTTTACGCCAGGCCGATCATAATCAGCAACTGCTTGATGTTAACGATGCGCAACTAGACCGCTATTATAAAGAGTTTTTGTTTGATACTGGGGATACCGAAAAAGCCTTTTTGGCTTCTATTAGCCGCTTAGCTAAATACCCAGTTGTGGGTGGATTGAGTTTTCATTGGAAAGATGAGTCGTTGTTTGTTGAGTCATCGCTTATTGTGCATGATGAAAGTTTAAAAGCAGCCTTTACCGATGCTATTAACAATACCGTGATGCTGGCTCAAGCAATTAATCAAAAAGGGCTATTTAAATGTTGTTTATTTGATGCGCGTAAAACGATTCAATTAGAGCGAGATGGAACAGGGGCGTTTAAGTTTGATAATCTTCCTGAGCTTGATTATGAAGTTGTCAGTATGAAAGCCAATGAAATTGCACGGCCACATTCTTATTTTGAAGACGGTAAAGACCCTGATGAGCAGCTGCAATTGCCTAAAAAGGTAATTAAATGCGTGTTTGAGTTAAACCAAATTCATCATACGGGGTGTATTATTTTTGAAGCCTTGCCTGATAGAATGAAAATACATCATTATTATCGCTTACTCGATGAAAGCAAAGAAGCAGAGTTTAAACGGTTACTTAATAAATTAATGCAGTATGCTGTGAATATTACTGATGTGGGGGTAGCAGGATTTATGAAGCTTCCTTATAAAAACACTCGCGAATTTTCGCTTTGCGAAAAACAACCAGATAATTTCTATCCTAAAAACCCGAAATTATTAGCACATTAAAAAGGGCAGCTTAATTGTAAGTTTGCCCTTGGCTACTTAATTGTTAGTTTAAAACACTGTGCTAAAGGGCGTACGCGGTGTTAAAGCAAACTGATGAGTCATTTTTTGTTGCTTGTTAGTGGCGGTAATGTGGTATTTATTTAAATCAGAACTTTGACTAAATAACCTAACGTTTAATTTCAGCTGCTTAGTTATAACTGGCACTGTATAGCGGCCTGTAATCGTTATGTGCTCAATATTATTAGCATCATCATGCGACACTTCAGGGTTTAATAATAAGCCTTCTAGGGAAAACTTATAAAGATGATCGTTTAAATAAATGCCTTGCTTTATGATTTTGCGGATTTGCTTTTTATGGGCGTTAAATTCATCCAAAGAGACTTTTTTGTTCAAATCGTCATCAAGGTTATTAAATGCCGAAATAGGCAACGAGAGAACTATAAAGGCATGATTATCAATCACGTTTAATGTTCCGTGTTGAGCCACCATTAAATGTGCATAAGCAACTGGAGCTATAACCATGTTAGCTACTAATATAAGCGCAACCAGTGCTTTTTTTTGTATATTCATCATACTCACTTTGCCTATAGTCTAATTTACAGTTCGCCTTTCACACAGCGCTGAAAAAACGGGTAAGTATCGGTTGCGTAGTAATGGTATATGCCTTGAGGGAATTCAGGGGTAACACCAAAGCGCCCGTTACACTCATCTAAATCGCCAGAGCCAGCTACATACTCCCAATCTTGTGCAAAAGTACCCAGAGGATAAATTTCGATAGAAGGGCGGTTATCGCTTACTGTACTAATATGCTGGTAGCTACCTGTCATCACTTTAAGCGGCGAACTGGCATCATCAGCGGTGCTATAGCCATAACGCGCATAAATAGGAAACCCGTCAGCCGCCCATGCAATTAAAGTCATTGTTGAGCTGTTGCCGCCTCTAAGGGTAACAAATCCCTCTGGCATGCCATGGTAATGATAGGTGCCATCGGGCTGGACATGTGCGTTGTTATCGTCTGTACCAAAACTAAAAGTATCTTGGCTTAGAGCTTCAATACTCCAGTTGCCACTGTTATCGCCAAGCGAGCAGTTATCGCCAGAATCATCGCAGCTGCCGCCTGTACCAGCATCAATTTTAACGCCATTTAGTACTATGCCTAATACGCCACGAGGGCCGCCCATTAAGGTTGTGGTATCGCTTTGTATAGGCGTTAGCGTAAAGCTTTCACTCACAGTTTGTTCAGAAATGGTGTTTGGATTATCGGGGTTAGGGAACGTGCCTACATCATGATCTGGAATGCCATTAGCGACCACATCGCGTGTTGTCCCTGTGCATGCCCAATCAGCAGAGCTGGTGGTTTGCACTGATGTAGAGTCGTTGTATTCATTGTAAGTGTAATCACATAGCACTTGCTCGGTAGAGCTGCTACCTGTTGCTGTTGTACTGTTACTGCTTGAAGGTGTACTTTCATCGGTGGCGGTTTTTAGGCTTTGCTCATCACTACCACATGCAACAATAGAGCAAATTGCTGCGCTTAATAACGAAATTTTTAATAGTTTAATTTTATTAGGTAGTGAGTGATTCATTGTACACAGCCAATTAAGTACTAATTGACGCTATTTTTAATCTTAAATGTGCAAGCAATGTGCAAAAATACAACAACATTGAGTATGTATGTTAATGGATGATTTTACTTAAGATGTAAGTATTATAAAATCAGTGTTTTAACAGCCCAAAATAAAGAATGGTGTAATGGCAAAATCAAAACCTGAGGTGTCAATTCAAAGCTTCGGCATTTATTCTACATGGGATAGTAAAAGTAAGACGCTGCCACAAATTGAGCAATTTACAACCAATGTTATTGCTAAGCTTGATGTTGAATTTGGTTTAATAATTAATATCAAAAAAGCCAAAGGGGAAAAACTCCACTTTTGTATTTATCACCCTGATATACCAGACAACAATGGTGAAATAATGCCGCCCTTTGCAGGCGTTGAATACATTAAAGAGAATGACTGGCAGTTTTATTTAGGGGATACGCTGTGGGAGCCTATTGAAAATAAATTAGGTGATTGGCGGATGACACTTACCCTGAACAATAAAATTATTGCTGATAAAACATTTAAAGTTGCGCTTGAAGAGCAAGGCTCAGTTAATGACTTTTGGCGCAAACGCGGTTACTAAGCCCTTATATTGCAGCGCTAAAAAAAGCCAATATACATTGGCTTTAAAAATATAACTTAACCTGAACTCTGGTTTAGAGATACACCAACATAATGTATCATGATGATCTTTAAGCTTAATTCTCTAGCCAGCGGTTTTCGGTGAAAACAAGGCGAATTTACGCGTCAATAGCTAGCCTATTGCAAGTAAATTCAACGCTGTTAGCGCTGAAAATAGCTGCTAGAGATAGATGTATTATCTAGAGTTGAGGTTAACTTAGTTACCCCACGGGTTACTAGCGTTTGAGCGTTGCTTTCGTGCTCTGGCGCGTTGTTTAGTGGCCTTTTTTTCCATAATTCGCTTTGCATCACTAAAGCTTAGTTCGCACGGCTCCCCCGGTTTATGATCCGCAGGAATAACTCTATCTCGTGGCGGTAATTGGTATTGTACATCGTCGGGCTTAGGCAAGTTTTTAAGACGGTATAGGTAAAAGTTATCTACCTTTTCTTGTGCCCATTGTGTTTTACGTAAAAATTTAACCGCCGATTTTATATCTGGATTGTTTTTAAAACAGTTTAATTGCAAATAAGCGTGCAGTAGCTCCCACCCATATTGCTCAACCAGTTCTTCAACCACTTGCTCTAATTTTACGCCTTGCAGTGGGTTATTACTGTAAAGATCTTGGTTGCTCATAGGTGTTGCCTCATTAATAAAAATACAAATGTCATTATAAATTTAATAACGAGGCTTTAATAGATAAAATTGCTTAACTTTGGCAATTAACAACGACACGGCCGCGAATTTTACCGTCCATAAGTTGCTCGGCATTTTCAATGACTTGCTCAAGTGTAATGTCGGTCGAGATTTTATCAAGGTAATCTGCTTTTACTAAGCTTGCTAGTCTGTCCCATGCTTCGATTCTGTCTTTTTTAGGGCGCATAACACTGTCTATCCCAATTAATGACACACCACGCAAAATAAAGGGCGCTACTGAGGCGGGTAAATCCATCCCTTGGGCTAAACCACAGGCAGTAACTACCCCTCCATATTTAAGTGATGCACAAATATTGGCAAGCGTATGGCTGCCTACCGAATCTATAGCGCCAGCAAAACGTTCTTTTTGAAGTGGCTTACCTGGGATTGAAAGCTCATCGCGGCTAATAATTTGTGATGCACCCAGCTCCTTTAAGTAATCGCTTTGTTCCATTCTCCCTGTTGCAGCGGTTACGTTATAGCCCAGCTGATTTAATAAATAAATGGCAAAGCTGCCAACACCACCGTTTGCGCCGGTCACTAATATTTCACCATCACTTGGTGTAATACCTTGTTTTTCAAGGGCAATAACACTGAGCATTGCTGTGTAACCCGCAGTGCCAATTTGCATTGCTTGTTTTGGCGAAAGCGCTGCAGGGAGGGGGATTAACCAGTCACTATTAAGCGATGCCTTTTGTGCAAGGCCGCCCCAGTGTTTTTCGCCTACACCATAGCCATTTAAAATTACATTATCGCCAACACTAAATTCATCCGTACTTGTTCCACTTACTGTACCCACCAAATCTATGCCGGGCACCATAGGAAAGCTACGCACGACAGGGCCTTTACCTGTAATGGCTAGCCCATCTTTGTAATTGAGCGTGCTATAAAGTACATCAAGTTGCACGTTTTGATCTGGTAGGTCACCTTGCTGCACTTCACTAAGCGCGGCAGCGTAGTTTTCGTCTTTCGTAATTACAATAGCTTTAATTGGGTTACTCATAACATATCCTTTTAGACCGAACGGTTTTTAATGGTTAAATAAAATGCGCATTAGGTGAGTAATGCGCGTAAAAACATTTCTGTATACAGCGTAAGGGGCTTGCTTGATTGGGTTAATTTAGCGCGCATAACAGCGCCTTCCCAGCCAATCCAAAAATATTCACTCATAAGCTTTGTATTAACAGATTTAGCAAGTGTGCCTTGTTGTTGTGCTTCATTTAAACACTGCTCAACTTGCTGCTGCCATGCTACATAGCTTTGTAATAAGCGGGTTTTAAACTCATCACTTAAATGGTTGAGCTCTTGATTTAAGTTTCCGACTAAACAACCGCGTTTGTACTGATATTTTTGCATGCCCATTATGGCACTTTGCGTAAAGTGTATTAAACGTTCAAGGGGCGGGGTGCTGCTATCGGTTAAGTATTTTTTAAGCTTAGTGATAAAGTATTCGTCGTAGGCATTTACTAAAGCAATACCAAACGCCTCTTTACTTTTAAAGTAATGATAAAACGAGCCTTTAGGCACACCGGCTTTTTTTAAAATGGTATCAAGGCCAGTTGCGCTAAAACCAAATTCAGTTAAGGTTTCTAGGCCAACCCTAATAAGGTGCGCTTTCGTATCAGCATTTTCGCGAGGTGTTTTAGGGGGCCTTCCACGCCGTGCAGGTGCCTGAGCTGTATTCATTATTAGTAACCCCTAATTAGTCTTTTTAGTGTTAACCCATATTAGACCGATCGTCTTTAATTAATCAAGCACTAATACCAGTTGTTCAAAAATAAATCATTTAAACTGTTTTTTATTCAAAATTAAGATTGCAATAAAATTGTCATGATTACATTATTGTAGGGAACTAAGCCAAAAATGGTGTGTCCGACATTAAGCACATAAGTGCATTTAAGCGGTTAGATAGCCGTATTGTAAATTAAATAAGCAGTAAGAAATTAAGTGGTATGACCACTGTGTTTTTATAAATGTTAAATTATTTTTGCATCAGCAGGTTAGTTAATGTCAAACAAATTAATTAATTTTGCTATTTGAATTTAACATTTTTATTAACTATTCATTAAATGTAGATTTCACTAATGCTACAAAATTTATAATTAAAAAAGGTGAGGATATTACCGATGAAGAGACAAAAAAGAGATCGTTTAGAAAGAGCTCATTCTCAAGGTTTTAAAGCAGGTTTGGCTGGGCGCTCTAAAGAGCTATGCCCTTATCAGCAAATCGATCCTAAGTCTGAATGGTTAGGCGGTTGGCGTGAAGCAATTGAAAACCGAAACATGTATAAAACCTAATTCATCACAAAAGAATTAAAGTAAAAAGGCCTCCATATGGAGGCCTTTTTGCATAAATATATAATATTAAAATGCGCTCGTATCTTGAAATAAGCCCACTTTTAGATCTTTTGCTTCGTAAATAACGCGGCCGTCTACTTCAACTGTGCCATCAGCCATGCCCATAAATAATTTACGCTTGATTACACGTTTCATATCAAGGCGGTACGTTACTTTTTTAGCTGTAGGTAAAATTTGGCCGGTAAATTTAACTTCACCTACACCAAGCGCGCGGCCTAAACCAGGGCCACCAGACCAGCCTAAGAAAAAGCCAACCAGTTGCCACATAGCATCTAGGCCTAAGCAGCCTGGCATAACTGGGTCGCCTTTAAAGTGGCAGTCAAAAAACCAAAGGCTTGGGTCAATATCAAGCTCAGCTACAATTTGGCCTTTACCGTGCTCGCCGCCATCAGCAGTGATTGAAGTAATACGGTCCATCATTAACATGTTGTCGCTTGGTAAACGGCAGTTACCTTCACCAAACATTTCACCTTGACCACATAGGATCAAATCTTCTTTTGTATAGCTATTTTTAGGTTCCATAACACTTATCTTCGCTTAGAAATTGCCAAGTACTTTAGCGTACACTTGTACGCCAAACAACTCGGAGCAGTTGAAAAAAGACACTTTTTTGCGTGATTTATCGCCAATCAGTAGTGGCGACGGCTTTTTAGACTATAAAACCGCGCAATTACAATCAGAAATCATTATAATTACCCCTGACTTATAACCAGTTTAAAGGAAGTTTATGATCCTTTTTGTTAACTCACTAACAGTGATTGATTTTTCTTACTTATGTAACAAACGCGGCGCCGTTGGCGAGAGCTGGATTGTTGACTTAACGTTGCATGGCAAGCTAAACGAAGAGTCTATGGTGTTAGACTTTGGCTTAGTTAAAAAGCAAATTAAAGGCATAATTGACGATTGTTTAGACCACAAACTAGCCATTGCTAAAGGTTTAAATGGCACGGTACAAGAATTTGATACTTACAAAACGCTCGATTGTACATTTGGTGATAACCACCATTTAGCTATGAGTGCTCCGCATCAAGCTTATTGCATGATAGATGCGCCAGAAATTAGTGTTGAATCAGTCACTGAATTTTTAATCGACACTATTTTACCTAAACTACCAAGTAATATTGAAAAAATTGAATTGTCGCTAAAACCAGAGCACAGCCAAAGCTTTTATTATCACTACAGTCATGGCCTTAAAAAGCATGATGGTAACTGTCAGCGCATTATTCATGGCCATCGCTCGCAAATAGGTATTAGTTTAGATGGTATGTCTATGCCTCGCTTACAAAAGCAATGGGCTGAAAAATGGCAAGATATTTACTTAGCCACACGTGAAGACCAAATCGCTGCAAGCGAACTTAAACACATTAGTGCTAAAGGCGATGATGTGTGTTTTGCTTACACCGCAGCGCAAGGCTATTTTGAAATGGCTATTAGTGAATCTCGTTGTGACATTTTACCCGTAGATACAACGGTAGAATGTATTGCTCACCACCTAGCAGAGCAAGTAAAGGCAGAATACCCAGACAAAGACGTAAAAATTACCGCTTATGAAGGTGTAGGAAAGGGATCGATTAGTTATGCTTAAAACTCTTTTAGCAACAGCGCTTGTAACCACAACTAGCTTTAGTGCATTAGCGCTTGAGCTAAAAGGGCACCTCACTCAAGGCGGCTTAGTGACAGGCAAGCTTGAAAATGTAAAAACCGTGTCGTTAGATGGTAAAACATTAAAGTTAACTCAAAATGGGGATTTTGTATTCGGTTTTGGTCGCGATGCTGAATCAAAGCACACTCTTGAGTGGGTAGATAGAAACGGTAAAACACACACGCAAGATTTAATGATCACTAAACGTGATTATAAAATTGATAAAATTACCGGTGTGGCAAAAAAATATGTGTCGCCCCCTAAAGAAGTAAGCGCACGTATTAGCCGTGAAGCGCAAGCAATACGTAAAGCGCGCGCTGTTAACTCTGATTTAGAATATTTTTTAGATCCTGTACTTAAGCCTGCTCAGGGTCGTATATCGGGTGTTTATGGCAGTCAGCGCTATTTTAATGGCGAACCACGACGCCCACATTTTGGTTTAGACATTGCTAATAAAACCGGTTCACCTGTATATGCGCCTATTAGCGGCACCGTTGTGTTTGCTGATCCCGACTTATATTACTCAGGTGGCACACTTATTATAGACCATGGGCATGGCGTTACTTCAACCTATATACATTTAAGTAAGTTGGACGTAAAAGTAGGCGATACTATCACTCAAGGCGATAAGGTTGCTGAAATAGGTGCAACAGGGCGTGTAACAGGCCCACACCTAGATTGGCGTTTTAACTGGGAAGGCGAGCGCCTAGACCCAGCATTATTGATGCAAGATAAACTTGCTAATAAAAAGTAGAGACTATGACAGAAACAAACCGTGATGCAATTATTGCAAAGCGTATTAAAGACTCAACCACCTCGGTTACTAAAACTGTGTTTCCTGGGCGTACTAACCATCACAATACATTATTTGGTGGGGATGCTTTAGCATGGATGGACGAAGTAGCTTTTATTGCTGCTACTCGTTTTTGCCGTAAGCCCTTAGTGACTATTTCATCAGATAGGGTTGATTTTAAAGAAGCAATTCCAGTAGGTTCTTTTGCTGAACTTATTGCTAAAGTTGTTCACGTGGGTAATACCTCTTTAAAGGTAGATGTGGATATATGCATTGAAACTATGCATAAAGATGATAAACACTCTGCTATTTCAGGTAGTTTTACATTTGTAGCCGTTGACGATGACCACAGACCCACACCGGTTGTGTGCGATAAAATGATTTATGGCTTTGATAAGTAGAGCATCGGATAATATACCAATCTCTAAAAGCTATTTTCAGCGTTAACTGTGTTGAATTTACCTACAAGAAACAAGCTATAGATGCGTAAATTCGCAATTAAATAAGCACCTAATTAAGGTGCTTATTTAATTGCAGTAAAAGAACACATCATACTAAATTCAATGTATAACCAATCATAGCAACTATAAAAATATATAAATTTAATATTCACAATAGAGGGGGGATATAAAAAAGGCATGAAATACATGCCTTAAAAATAATGAACTATCCAACAAACCATAAGTGCAAAAGTATTAAAGCACCATAGCCGCAATCCAACCAAATATAAGTAGAGGAATATTAAAATGTATAAAGGTTGGGATTACAGAGTCTCTTATATGGTCATGTTGGCCATCGGCATTTAAACCCGAGGTTGGCCCAAGTGTAGAGTCAGAGGCAGGGGAGCCCGCATCACCTAATGCACCGGCTGTGCCTACTAAAGCTGCGGTTGCCATAACCGAGAAACCTAAATCTAAACACAAAGGCACAAATAAGGTAGCAATAATGGGCACTGTAGAAAACGAACTACCAATCCCCATTGTTATCAATAATCCCACTAACAAAATAGCTGCTGCAGCAAGGGGCTTATTGCCATCAAATAACGCAGCGCCACTGTGTACTAAACTTGCTACATCACCAGTTGCTTTCATTACTGAAGCAAATCCTTGGGCTGAAATCATAATAAAACCAATCATCGCCATCATGGCGACTCCTTTACTAAATACGTCGCCGTTTTCTTCCCACTTAACAACGCCAAATACACTAAATATCATTACACCTACAAGGCCGCCCAATATCATTGAGCCACTTAGGTTTTGAGCAACTAATGATGAAATCACAGCAAATAAACCGACTATTATCACTTTTTTCGGTTTCTCAATGTCGGTAGCTTTACTTTGTGTTGTTAACGGTTGCGCATTGTAGTCACGGCGCTTAACGTAACTTATAAACACCGCAATAATTAAACCAATTAACATACCACAGGCAGGAATAATCATTGCCATAGGCACTTGTGTGTTTACAATTTCTAGGCCGTTATCAACTAAGTTTTTATGCAAAATAGAATATAAGTAAATGCCACCAAATCCATAAGGCAATACCATGTAAGATGTAGCTAAACCAAACGTTAATATACAGGCAATGGCACGGCGGTCCAGGCGTAGTTGATTAAATACAACGAGTAAAGGGGGTATTAAAATAGGGATAAAGGCAATGTGCACAGGCACTAGATTTTGAGAAGAAACAGCAAAGGCTAATATAATTAATAAAATAAAATAGCTTAAAAAGGTTTCGCTACCTGCACCTTGTGCATTCACTTTGTTTAATAGCTTTTCGGCAAGGATACGGGTTAATCCCGATTTTGAAATAGCCACTGCAAAGGCGCCTAACATTGCGTAACTTAAAGCAATTTCAGCGCCGGCAGATAGGCCAGAATTAAATGCATCAACACTTTCTTTTATCCCTAAACCCGCTGTTAAACCGGCTACAAGTGCACTAATTATCATAGCTACAATGACATTTACACGGGCTAAGGAGAGCCCAAGCATTAAAATAACGCCTATAACAACCGCATTCATAGTTTTCTCTATTTTGAAGATTTAATTAATTTTATCAGATCTTTAGCCTGATTTTTACGTTCTTTAGTAAAAGGTTTTTTAGCATATCGCACTTGATTAAATAAATAGCTAAATTCGATTAAAGGTGCGGCCGCCACAGGGCTTTGCTCTGCAAAGTATATTAGCTGCTGATTAGGAGAATAGTGACTAGGCGCCGTTATGTTGTTTTTATTTGCCCAGAGCTTAATGGCTTCAAATTCTGCAACTAACGGCGGGCGCTTACTTTTGTTGCGTGGCCAATTTAAATAAATAAAATAAGCAGCAAAGCTAAAAGCAAGCCCTAAAATAACTGCTAAAGGTACCAACCAAAGGTGTTTACTACCAAAAAGTGATTTTAAAAAGTTACTTTGTTTTTCTTCGTCAAAACCAAGTACCCAGCTAGTCCATTGGTAATCAAGGGTTTCTAGTTTTAGCCTTAACCAATTAACGGCTGCAAAGTTACTTAAGCTCACTAAGCCAAAATCAAGGTTACTTTTAAATTCGTCATTTAGTTCTTCGTTTTGCGAAAGTGAACCATTTAAACGCTCGGGAGCAACCACCGCTGTGGCATCGAAAATTTGCCACTGATTATTAATATACACTTCAACCCAGGCGTGGGCATCGTATTGGCGAACCGATAAATAATTATTTGATTGATTTTTTTCACCACCTAAATAACCGCTGGCCAAGCGTGCGGGAATACCGGCGCTTCTAAAAATATACGCTGCTGCACTGGCGTAATGGCCGCAAAAGCCGCGCTTTTTATCAAATAAAAATTGATCAATAGTGCTGTCACCGGTCATTGGCTCAGGGGTTAACGTGTAGCTAAATTCTTGTTTAGCAAAGTAGCTAAGCAATGCATTATAAAAGTCACTTTGCGAGGTTGTTGATTGTTTAAGTGTGGCTGCAAGCTTGGCTGCTTGTTGGTTTGTTTGGTTATTTAAGCGTGTGTAATAAGCGGTTTGCCAATTTGAAAGTTGCTCACTACTCAGTGCTGCACTTGATACCTGATACTGCAAGCTTTTAGCTTGATATTGCTTTTTTCGTAACAGCCCTAATGCATTACTTTCAACATTTTTATTATTACTGGTTGCGTAATTAAGCCCATATAGCCACTTTTGATTAGCAGGCTCGGCAATAATAGTGTAGGTATTTTGTACCAATATTTGTTCATTGTGATCCGCGCTTTGATTATTATATTTTAATAAATCAGATGTTTTCCACGCTTTACCATCAAAGGTGTCGTGCACAAGTGCGCGCCAATAATAAGGCGAGGCAGGCGTTTTATTATCAAAGCGGGCTCTAAAAACCAGTTCATCAGAATTAGACAACTTTGCAATGTCAAACGGGTCTACCTGTTCAGAGAGGCCTGTTTTAGCAAGCTTTGGCCCAGGTAATTGCCAAAAAGCGGGCATTTTAGGTAAAAACAACAACAAAAATATAGCTAAGGGCAAAGCAATAAATAACAGCTTAGCACTTTGTTTAGAGGCTAATTTTAAACTATGAGAAGATTCGATTAAGCTCAATACCGTAAAGTTGAGTAAAAATAGGGCGCTCATAGTTAAGGTGGTTATTATGCTTTGGTTAAACAAATACGCCGATGAAATAGAAAAAAACGTAAGTGTAACAATAATATGGTAATGCTTTTTCGTTTTAGCCTGCAGTAGTTTAAAAATACTAGAGAGCAATAACATAGCAACAAACAATATTACTGTATCGCCTATACCTAGGGTGTAAATCATTAATATTAAAGCTAATCCAGCCAAAATATTTGCAAGCCACGCGTTAGGTTTAGGGGTGTTAGTCAGTGTTAAGTACACGTTCCACAGGCATAACAACGATAAAACCCCAATAAATAGTATGGGCATATGCGATAAATAAAACGCAAACAAACAGGCATAGATAAAGCTCATTGCTAAATTTATTGCCCGGTAATTTAATAGCTCAGCCATTAATTGCTCCGCCGTATTCGCTCAGAAGTGCTAAACATTGTGATTTGTCGTGCGTGTCATTGGTTGCTTTGTAACTTGCTGAGGGCAAAATGAGAGTAAACGGTGTGTTGTTTTCGCATGCATTGCACACTAAAAAGCAAAGCTGACTCAAGCGTTGCTCGGTATTACCCGTTAGCTGGTTAAAATCAAAAACAATATCGGACTTTTTATAATCACTAAATTCTTTTACGAGTAACTGTTGTGATTTAGCGTAATGCTTCCATGAAATTCGCTGCAGTCCCATTTCTGGTAAATGCGTAATTAGCTCATCAAACTCTTCGCTGCCGCTCTGTTTAATACTGCCTGTTTGCGTTGTATGTTCAAACGTATTGTTGTAAGTGTCGTTTAATACATGCTCTGGCGCAGGGTAAACGTAAACAGAGTCATTAGGTTGTATATAACTCCACACGCTTACCAGCCCAAATGGGTAATTACTATGTATTTTAAAACGCTTGAGGGGATATTTACCGCGGGTATTATAGGGTAGGTTAATAATTAACGAGCTGTCATTGGGCGTAACTTGCGCTAAGTGCTTTGCGTATTTTGAATCACTTGAGTAGCTAAGCGATACTGATTGCGTAAGTGTTGGGGCTTTTAAAATAAATTTAACCGATCCTTTATTTGGTGAGAAGCTGGCAACGCTTTTTATATATTCAACCTTTAGCCCTTTGGCATTTGTATAACCAAGCAGTACGGCAATAATCATCACCACAAACATTAAATAAGCCATCACCAAAATTAAGTTATTTTGATAATTAATCCCCATAACAAAATTTAAAATAGCGACAATAATAAAGTAAAAGCCGAGCTGCGAGGGCAACACATAAATATTGTTATGAGCCAGCGTAATGGATTGCTTTGAATGCTTGTTTTTAAGTAGTTTATTAAGTAAACGCATTTTTAATGCGCCTAATATACTGACCTTTTTAGCTTTTTTTTTAAATAACACGTTAAACTGGCACAGCTACAGTTTTTAAAATTTCATTTACTTGCGCTTCGCCCGATTCGTTATGCAGACCTAATCGGTGCTGACACACGCTTGCAAATACAGCTTGTACATCGTCAGGGGTGACAAAATCACGCCCTTCAATAAATGCCCACGACTTAGTCGCTTTGGCAAGCGCCATACTTGCACGAGGAGACAGCGAGCCTGCAAATGCGGCGCTTTGACGAGTATGCGTTACTAATTCAATAATGTAGTCGAGCACAGGGCTACTTATCACAATTTGATTAATTATGGTTTGAATTTGCTGTAGCTGCTTAGCGTCTATTCTTTGCGGTAATTGGCTGTAGTCTCGCGGTTTAATGTTTAAAATAAGGTGTTTTTCAGCCTCTTTAGGAGGGAAACCTAAACTTATGCGCATTAAAAATCGATCTAACTGCGATTCAGGAAGTGGGTAAGTACCCGATTGATAAAGCGGGTTTTGCGTGGCAATTACAAAAAAAGGATTTGGTAACGTGTACTTACTGCCATCTACTGTAACTTGCTGCTCTTCCATTGCCTCAAGTAATGCACTTTGCGTTTTAGGGCCCGCGCGGTTTATTTCATCTGCTAATACAACTTGGCTAAAAATTGGCCCTTTATGAAAAGTAAAGGTGTGCTCATTAGCGTTAAATACATTGGTTCCTAAAATATCGGCAGGTAAAAGATCGCTAGTAAATTGTATACGCTGATACGACAGCCCTAGCACAGCAGCAAGTGCATGTGAGAGCGTAGTTTTACCCATACCTGGTAAATCTTCTATCAGTAAATGCCCTTCACTGAATAAGCAGGTGAGTGCTAGTTTTATTTGTTGTTTTTTTCCAAAAATAACACTCGATAAATCGTCGATAATTGCCGAAACAGTGTTTTGCATACTGACCTTATTTTATTCGCTTAGTTCGAGGCGCTTCATAACAGAATTAACTTTTTTAGCGTTAAAAGGTTTTTCTATAAAGCCTTTGGCACCTAATTCCCATGTGTTTTGCACGTTTTCAAGGGTGTTATGACCCGAGCACATAACAACGTGCGCGTGGGGGTAACTATCATTAATGTGTTCTAGAATATCAGAGCTTTCAGAGTCAGGTAAGTCTACATCCAAAAATATGACATTGGGTGATTTTTTATCAAGAAGGGGTTTAGCAGAAAGGTAATCGTTGCTTTCTAAAATATCTTCAAAGCCTAGCTCCGTTAATATTTGGTTTAGGTAGTCACGTATTTCCTTAACGTCATCAATAATAAGTATAGGCTCAAGCGGGCGCACAAATTCCATATGTTAATTACTTCTATTTATAATACATCTAAAGTAATTTAATTTTATGCTAAGCACTGTATAAGCTCAAGAAAGTAAATCAAAAAACAATCAATTAGCGCTTTAGTGCGCCTAAATCTGCCACATTCATTAAACACCCAAACCATTAAATTGGTTAACAATACCAATCCGCAATAATATTTAATCATTTTCAGGGGCTAAACGTGTCGCTATCTGCGTTAAAAAATTCTCATTTACGACTGCATGGATGCAGAAGGTAGAGCAATGCAGGAGCAATTGCCGAGAACAACTAAATAGCGAATTTTTTGCCTTGCCATCAACACGTTTATCCATCCTCAAAATAGATCACTTAATTATGCGGATTGGTATAAATGTTAAATAACGCGCTTCAATAGGCCTCTGTAGTCCAGTTTAAATAAGACTTTAGTCATAAATAGTAATTTTATTTTGAAATTCGAAACTATTAACCCCTTGTTTATAAATATAAATTTTTATAAATACGATTTCATGTAAATGTTTTGTAATAAAAGATGTTGACGTTACATTATTCATTTGTGATTATGCTCACTAGCTGAGCCAATGCTCATTGAGAAGTTTAAAAACACATTTTAGTAAAATGCTCATTTGCTTTAGCTGCACACTGAAAATACACAACACACTAAATAGAGAGTTCATTATGTTAAATAATAAGAAAGCTAAATTTGCGCTAACGTTAGTAGCAGCAGCGTTGGCGGCGCCAGCACAAGCAGATATGTCAGATTACTTTGACCGCCTTGACGTTAACTTTCTAGCAATGCAAAACTTTCAGTCTATTCAAGCTAAAGACGGTTCATTTCGTCCTGAAGATGAAGAGCAATCATCAGGTTTTGGGCGTATAAGAGCTAACTTAATGCTTAAGTTTCATATCAATGAATACATTACTGCCGACATTGATATAGCCGAAGAGCCAAACGATTTTGGCGGCGGCGACCGTGATTTTTCGTTTCATAATGACTTTGCAGGTATTGAATTCGATTTACTTGGCTTATACGGCACACCAAACGAAAACGAAAATTTAACGCTTCGTTTAGGTAATATTGGTGCCTCTCCATTTCAGTTTAAAGGTTTTCAAGATGGCGCTGATAACCAAGGTAATGCCTTAATTGGTAACGGCATTAACGACTACGCAACCGCAGAAAACGGTGCACAATTAAGCTACACAGAAACATTTGACAGTGGTGTGCTTCGTTCTTACAACGTGGCGGGTCATATTACAACATCAAGTTTTGGTGAAGCATTCCAAGAAGATAGAGGCTTTAACTACCGCTTACAAGGTACGTTAGAGTTTGAAGGTGGCTTTAAAGTTGGTTTAAATTACTTACAAGCTAACCAAGGCGACCAGCTTCGTTTTGAAAATGGCGTAGCAAGCTTAGATGGACTTACTACAACAAATTACCGTTTTGGTGATGGCGAAAACTATAACTTTTCGGCTTCTCCTTCAAGCGAACGTGATACTCACGTAGGTGTTATGCCAGGCCTTGATCAGTCTATCATTCAATTAAATTTAGCGTATCAGCCATCAGATCAAACCAGCATCATATTAATGTTAGGTAAATCGTCTGACGATTACACCTTTGCAGACTCTGCAGGTAACGCAGTGGCAGGTATTACCTACTTTGGCACAAATGGCGTAGCAGACGAAAACGGCACCACATTTGATTCAAACAGCGTAATTAAAGGCGAGAGCTCAGTAGAATATTACGCAGTTGAAGCGCAGCAATACATTATTCCTGAAAAACTTTACGTAGCCGCACGCTATGCAGAGTCAGAAAACACTTCCGATTTAATCAGCCAAAACGATAACACCGTTGAGCGCTTACAAGTAGCCGCAGGTTACTGGTTTACTGATTCAACACTATTAAAAGTTGAGTATGTAAACCAAGAAGAAGGCGCAAACTCAGGTGGTCAAATTGGCCGTGGTTTTGACGGTTTCACCTCAGAAATCTCAGTTAAATTTTAAATAGCTTACTAACTTACTGTTTGGTTTAAAGGTAATTTCAGCGTTGTAAATACGTTGAAATTACTCACCGCTTTATTTACTAAGGCGCTTTACAGTTATTTTTTAAGCGTCATTTAACATATTTATGAGGGTTAACCCGATGAAAACTAAATTATTAATGCTCGCGTGTTCAGTTATGGCTATTAACGTAGCCGCTAAAGAAACCATAACCATTGCCACTGTTAACAATGGTGACATGATCACCATGAAAGAGCTAAGCAATCATTTTGAAGAACAAAACCCAGATATTTCATTAAAATGGGTAACACTTGAAGAAAATATTTTACGTCAACGTGTAACAACCGATGTTGCCACAAAAGGCGGCCAATACGACGTAATGACTATTGGCACCTATGAAGTGCCAATTTGGGGTAAACAAAACTGGCTAACTGAGCTTGATAACCTAGGTGAAAATTACGACGTTGATGACTTACTACCTGCTATTCGCAGTGGTTTAACGATAGATAACAAATTATACGCGGCCCCATTTTATGGCGAAAGCTCTATGGTTATGTACCGTACAGATCTAATGGAAAAAGCCGGTTTAGAAATGCCAAACGCGCCTACGTGGAGCTTTATTCAAAAAGCTGCAAAAGCAATGACCAATAAAGATGAAGGTGTTTATGGCCTTTGTTTACGTGGTAAGGCAGGTTGGGGCGAAAATGTGGCTTTAATTACTTCAATGGCAAATTCGTTTGGCGCTCGTTGGTTTGATGAAAATTGGAAACCACAATTTAACACCCCAGAGTGGAAGGCTACACTCCAGTACTATGTAGATGTTATGAAAGAGTCTGGTCCTGCGGGTTCGTCAGCGAATGGCTTTAACGAAAACCTAGCGTTATTTCAAACGGGTAAATGTGGTATTTGGATTGATGCAACGGTTGCTGGCGCATTTGTAACCAATAAAAAAGATTCTGAAGTAGCTGATAAAGTAGGCTTTGCACTTGCACCTGATAATGGCCTTGGTAAACGTGGTAATTGGCTATGGTCATGGACACTTGCAATTCCTTCAAGCAGTAAAAAATCTGATGCTGCAATGAAATTTATTAGCTGGGCTACATCAAAAGAATACAGCCAATTAGTTGCCGATAACAAAGGCTGGGCAAAGGTACCACCAGGGACTCGCGCATCACTTTATGAAAACGAGCAATACATGAATGCAGCACCGTTTGCACAAATAACGCTTGATTCTATTAATTCGGCCGACCCGAAAAATCCTACTGTAAAACCCGTACCTTATGTTGGCATTCAGTTTGTGGCTATTCCTGAATTTCAAGGCATTGGCACGGCTGTTGGGCAACAGTTTTCTGCTGCACTTACTGGGCAAATGACTGTTGAGCAAGCGTTAAGCACATCACAGCGCTTAGTTGAGCGCACCATGCGTAAAGCACGCTACCCTAAATAAGTAGGCGGGTAAGTTAAATGCTTACCTCGTATTTTTCGTCAGCATTAGCATGTTATCTAGTAGCCGTTTGTCGTTGTTACTAAGGTTAATGCTGACTTTTTGAAGGTCACTGATATGGCAACTACACAGTCTCGTACGCTTGCACGCATAATGCTATTTCCTAGTGTAATTTTATTACTAGGATGGATGATAGTGCCGCTGTGCATGACACTCTATTTCTCATTTGTAGATTACAACTTACTTATTCCTGGTGAACGTGAATTTGTAGGCTTTTTAAACTACGAGTTTTTTTTAACAGATCCTGCATTTGTTGAATCCTTTTTTAATACCCTTTATTTAGTAACGGGTGTATTAGCTATCACTATTTGTGGTGGTATTGGTTTAGCTGTTCTCCTCGACCAAGCAATATGGGGGCGAAACTATGTTCGTATTATGGTTCTCGCCCCATTTTTTGTTATGCCAACCGTATCGGCTTTGGTGTGGAAAAACATGTTTATGAACCCTGTAAATGGATTATTTGCACATTTTGCAATATGGCTTGGGTTTGAGCCAATCGACTTTTTTGCACAAATGCCGTTGTTTTCAATCATTATTATTGTTTCTTGGCAGTGGTTACCGTTTGCAGCGTTGATATTACTCACGGCAATTCAATCGCTTGACCGCGAACAACTCGAAGCTGCCGATTTAGATGGTGCCGGGCCTTTTAGTAAGTTTTTTTACATAGTGCTACCGCATTTATCACGCGCTGTTACCGCTGTTATTTTAATTGAAACTATATTTTTACTGTCTATTTTTGCAGAAATTTTAGTGACAACCAGTGGCGGGCCTGGGTATGCATCAACCAACATTACCTACTTAATTTACACCCAATCGTTATTACAATTTGATGTAGGCGGGGGCTCAGCAGGAGGCATAGTTGCAGTAATTATTGCCAATATTGTAGCCATATTTTTAATGCGCCTTATTGGTAAAAACTTAGAGGGTTAATCATGGCTAGTGCAGCAAATAAAAAATCAAAACTAATTTATACCCTGGCAGCATGGACCATCAGTGGGATGATTTTTTTCCCAATTTTGTGGACATTAATCACCAGTTTTAAAACCGAAGCAGAAGCAATATCAGCCACACCCGCGTTATTTGCTTTTGATTGGACGCTGGAAAACTACCAAGATGTGTTAGCGCGCTCGCCGTATTTTGACCACTTTTGGAACTCAGTGGTTATATCACTAGGCTCAAGTTTATTGGGCTTATTAATAGCGGTACCAGCCGCGTGGTCAATGGCGTTTGTACAAACGAAAAAAACTAAAAACCTACTTATGTGGATGCTTTCTACAAAAATGCTCCCGCCGGTAGGGGTGTTAATTCCTATTTATTTACTCTTTAGAGACTTTGCTTTGTTAGATACAAAACTGGGCTTAGTTATTGTTATGACCTTAATAAACTTACCAATTATGGTATGGATGTTATACACCTACTTTAGAGAAATTCCGGGTGAAATTTTAGAAGCGTCACGAATGGATGGCGCAACTATTGGCGAAGAAATATTTCATGTATTACTGCCAATCGCATTACCTGGCATAGCCTCAACATTACTGTTAAACGTAATTTTGGCATGGAACGAAGCATTTTGGACACTCATTTTAACCGCTGCGAATGCCGCACCACTAACGGCATTTATTGCCAGTTACTCAAGCCCAGAAGGGTTATTTTACGCCAAGTTGTCGGCAGCTTCTGCCATGGCCATTGTGCCAATATTAATTCTTGGTTGGTTTAGTCAAAAACAATTAGTGCGCGGCTTAAGCTTTGGCGCAGTAAAGTAGGAGAACACACATGGGCAGCATCACACTAAAAAAAGTAACTAAAAGTTTTGATGAAGTAAACGTAATTAAACCGCTTGATTTAGAGATAAAAGACGGCGAATTTATTGTATTTGTAGGGCCGTCTGGCTGTGGTAAATCAACATTACTACGTATGATTGCCGGATTAGAAGACACAACCAGCGGCACAATTGAGATTGATGGCCAAGATGCAACACAGACGCCACCGGCAAAACGTGGCTTAGCTATGGTATTTCAATCATACGCTTTATACCCGCACATGAGTGTACGCAATAATATTGCGTTTCCACTAAAGCGTGCAAAAGTAAGCCCTGCTGAAATTGAAAGTAAAATAGCAAATGCCGCTAAAATACTCAATTTAACTGATTACTTAGACCGTAAACCAGGGCAATTATCGGGCGGGCAGCGCCAACGTGTAGCAATAGGTCGCGCAATAGTAAGGCAACCGTCGGCATTTTTGTTTGACGAACCGCTTTCAAATTTAGATGCATCGTTGCGTGTAAATATGCGCTTAGAAATTTCAGAGCTACACAAAAGCTTAGCTACAACAATGATTTATGTAACACATGACCAAGTTGAAGCAATGACAATGGCAGACAGAATTGCCGTATTTAATGGTGGCATTATTGAGCAAGTTGGTACGCCACTTGAGCTGTATCAGCACCCGGTAAATAAATTTGTGGCAGGCTTTATTGGTTCACCAAAAATGAACTTTATTGAAGTAGATAACGATAGCCATGCACAAACGCACAGTTTAGGTGTGCGTCCTGAGCACTTTGAAATTTCATCTGAGACAGGTACTTGGCAAGGTACTGTAGGCGTAATCGAGCATTTAGGTTCTGAAAGCTTTTTACATGTAACCATTGAAGGTGGCAGTACGGTTACAGTAAAAGCAGATGGCGATTGCCCACTAAAATATGGCGACACTATCTATTTAAGTGCGCCTGAGCACAAGGTACATAGATTTGATAAAAATGGGTTAACGATTAAAAACCCAACAGTTTAATCCGCTGTTTTAAACCAATACTTTAGAAATAGCAAATTTACCTAAAGTATTGGTTATTAAATTAATGTGACACTTCGGCATTTTATAAATGAATGATATATTTGCAAATATTATAAAATGATTTATCGCTAAAATTAAGCGGCTTATCAAAATAAGAGGTTTATGTGGCAAAGCTATCAAATACAGAAATACGTAAGCTCGATGATGCAGCTAGAGCAGGGTGGCTCTATTATGTTGCGGGTAAAACACAAGACGAAATTGCCAAAAAGCTCAATGTATCTCGTCAATCGGCTCAGCGTATGGTGGCATTATCTGTAAGCCAAGGGCTTATAAAAGTAAGGCTCGATCATCCTATTGCTAAATGCATGGATTTAGCAGAAAAAATTAAAAGCCGCTTTGGTTTAGACTCCTGTGAAGTAGTGCCAAGTGATGGTTCAGATCCAAACTCTACAGTGGGTTTAGCGCAAGCCGGCGCAGCTGAGATACAGCGCCATTTAAAATCGGAAACACCGAAAATTTTAGCTATGGGTACTGGGCGCGTATTACGTGCATGTGTTGATGAACTGCCAACGCTAGATTGTAGCCAACACAAAGTAGTGGCTATGCTTGGTAATATGGCACTTGATGGGTCGGCTTCACCTTATGATGTGGTTGTTAGAATGGCCGAGCATATAAATGCAAAGCATTACCCAATGCCGCTTCCTGTATTACCAAGAAGTGTTGAAGAGAAACAGCAATTGCATTCACAGCATAATATTACCAGTAACTTAAAATTGGCCACTCAAGCCGATGTGACTTTTGTTGGTGTAGGTAGCTTAGGCGAAAAATCGCCATTACATATCGATGGCTTTGTAGATGAGCAAGAACTAAAAGAGCTACAAAATTTAGGAGCTGTTGGCGAAATGATCAGCTGGGTTTACGACAAACGCGGCCAATTAATTGATTGCACTGTAAACCAACGCGTTGCCAGTACGCCATTAAAAATTGAAGGTAATAAACAAATTTATGCCATAGCTGCAGGTGAAGATAAAGTACTTGCGATACTGGGTGCAGTTAGATCAAATATGATCAGCGGTTTAATTACTAATGAATACACCGCAGAACGTATTTTAAGTATGGATTAGCCTAGGTTGTTTTAGGCAACTTTTTAAAACCTACGGTAAAGCTGGCTGAATGAGTTTTTATTTTCAAAAAGGAAACCTAACTGGCTTTTTTAAATACGAACAAACTTTGTATAAATTTAGGCATTTTAAAACGTGTTTAAAAAGTACTGTGATGAATGAACGTTGATGAAAATTACAATCTAAAAGCCTATGTGTTTAAAACTTTAAAGTAACCAACGCTTAAAGTACTTTGTGAGAAATACAGTCAGTAAAGTGCTGAGTGTAATGAATAATAAAAGCGTAATGATCAGGAATAAACTAAAAAGCATAGTTTGCTAAAAACAAACCTAATGTCCGATACCGTCTAGTATTGGACATAGCAGGAGTGTATTACACACTCCTTATTATAATATACATAACTACCTATAATTTATATTATGTTAAATAAGATAAATTATTACATAACCAAAGTAAGTAGCTTCTATTATTTGTGGTTAAACCCCTATTTTTGGTGTTTTGAGTAATACCGTTTAAAGTTGCTCTTTCAGTTGGTCATTTAAAACGTTATGAAAAACTTTTAACACTATTTACGCACTACATTTTACACCGATATTTTCGATAATATTTATGTAGCCATTTAATCTTATAAAGCCTAGCAATTACAAATTCCATCTAAACTCCCTTTATAAAAACTAATTGCCTTTATTTAAACAGACTCAAATTTTGTAACCCTCGTTTAACTTACTTCTACAAGAATTTATAGCGCTTCATATCAGGTTTAGTATAAGGCCTTAGATTTAAGTTTTTCAAAACCTAAGGCTTTAATCAAAAATAATATGACTCAGTTACAACCTAGCTCAGACCTTAAACCATACACTGATGATTCAATTGTATGTGCACTGTTATACGATAAGTTTGGCATTACATTTATACCAGAGCGCGATTCAACTTCATCAATACTTACTTCGGTATTACAAAAGTTATCACTGCGACTCGCTGTTTGCTCCATAATAAATGCCGACGTTTTAATTATGCTACCAGTTTGCTGCATAACAATTTTAAAATAGCCACTTGGAATGGTATGCGCTTCGTTAGCTTGTGGTAACTCTGCAAAATAATATTTGTATAATGGACCTGTTACTACATATAAATCATTTCCATTTCCTACGTGATTTTGCACTGCAGATTCAAGCCTAACCCATGGCCCTTGATTTAATGCGGATGATTGCGGCGTAATATTAGAAAGTAAGTTTGTTACTTTCCATTCAGCCGTTTTGCTAAAAGATACTAATGGAACTTTATGGCCTCTATCGGTATTTATTGTTGCATATGCATCGGTGTAATCATCGGGTTTAAGGGCGTGCCTGTCATTCGAGATTGAATTTGCAACAGTAAACTATAAATACTTCGCTCAATTGTATTGCCATTATCTAAACCTGTTGGGCAACCTTGTAAACAGTTGTCTGCACTTGCACTGTGCGCAAAACATAACCCTGTAAGTACTATTGATGCCTTTATTATTGTCTTCATTGTTTTATCCTCAATTAAATGAGGGTAAAAATTAGCAGTACATTATTACAGCAATATGTATCTAACTAATTGTTTATAAATACAATAATATCGTCTTAGGCTTTTGGTATTACTAATATAAGTCGCGAGTATACAGTTACCCTCGCCTTATATTTAACGCAATAACGTTGTTTGTAGATCTAGCGAATAAAGGGTTTTTTATATACCTACATGTATTATGTTAAATTGAGCTCTTTGTGGTTTTCTATGTGTAATCACCCTAACATAAAGCGTATACGCACACTTATAGCGTATAAATATTAATCAATTAAAAGCGATTTATACTTTAATGGTTTAATACTAAAAAATAGATGAAAACAAAAAAGCGGTTTGAGTAACCTAATTATATAAAAATTAATACAGCTCTAACGGCATGGTTTTATGTTCGTGTTAGCCAAAATGGTTAACTAGGCCTTTAAAACTAAGGTGTTTTGAAACTTTTTATCAGCGAAAAATTCACCCATTAACGAAGTTACTCGTACTAGTTTTTCATCCATTACTCAGTGCCCTGCTTTTTCGGTCCTAGTATGTGTTACGTTTGCTAATAATTGAACTAATTTAAGTGTGTAACCTCATAAAATCTGGGGTTCATGTTCTAAGTTTTTAAACTCACCTGTCATTATTTTTTTGCACTGGGCATTAAGGTACATCAGTATTTTTGAAGTATTTGATACACCATAGTTAAACAAATCGGGTGCAATAACTTTGTGTTATTTGGTAATGTGAAATAAAGGCGTGAACAAATGAAAGGTTTACAGCAAAGTTTATTGGTATGGTACACAACAAAGCTGAGCTGCTTTAATTTTAAAGGCGCATACTCAAATAAAGAATTAAAAATAAAAAGTATTTCAAGTCCTAATAACTATGTCCTTTAAACAAGGGCATAGTAAAAACCATACCCCAATTTATGCACAAAAAAGTGCCCTATTTATTCTTAATGCAGTGCAGCTGTAAAAGGAATACTTTTACAAATTTCAGCTTCTGCTACTAGTAGCTCTTCTAAACGAACGTCAACTTCTTCTTTATCAAAGTATTCGTACGCTAACTCTACAAATAAGTTTTTATGTTTCTCTTCTGATTTAGCTATGGCTACATAAAAGTCTTTTTCTTTACCCTCTGGTAATGCTTGAGCAACTAACGAAAAACGCTCGTGGCCACGGGCTTCTATTACGCCGCCAACCAATAATCTATCCATTAAAAATCCATCGCGGCCATGTCTAAATAAAGCACGTATTTGTTTGATGTACGGATCTTTTTTGTCATCGCCTAAGTTTGTATCGCGTTCTATAAGCAGTTTAAGCACTTGTTTAAAATGGATTAATTCTTCTAGCGCTAAATCGGTCATGGCTTTTACCAATTTACGTTTGTCTGGGTAATGAGACAGCATAGAAATAGCCATGCCCGATGCCTTTTTTTCAGCAGCGGCGTGATCTTGTAAAAATGTATTAAAGTCGGCTAAAACCGCTTCGGTCCATTCAAATGGGGTGTTGTATTTCAATTCAAACATTTTTTGTACTACTTAGAAAATTATGCGAGGATTTTAGCGTATTTGCCAGTAAAAATCTTGCAGCCTAGCGCAAAATTATCGCAAATAAGGTAAATGCTTATCTATGCGCCCTTTTGCTGTTGAGTCAATTTTTAAAGGGTGTTTTATATCGTTCCAGGCGGTCACTTTGCCGCCACTATTCATTTTTTCAAAGTCGGTGCGCTCGGCTTTAATAGCCAAAAACGCAGTGAGCTGAGCAAAACTTTGTGGATTAGCTATATCAATTTCTAAATAATCGTTATTACGGTGCTTAAAATACTCCCGCGCCTGTGTTAAATGGGTGTCGTAACACGTTGATAAATAATCATCATTGTTAATGTTATCAATAGTTAAGTCATTAAAGGTCGTTAAGTAACAACGTTTAATATGAATATTAAACCCGCCATCTGGGCGCGTTAAATTAGTGTACATACGCTGCAATAATTGCCTAATTGAGGGGATCCAAGCTGTTTTTTCGCGGACTAAATAGATAAATTTAGCGCCGGGGTAATGGTTATCTAATGCTTTGTAGTCATTAAATACAGGGGTATCGGCTATAGCTGTGGCATTTTCAAAACAATACGCGGTGTACGCGGTGTGCGCAGTGGCAATGCCAAACTCTAAAAAAGCGTGGCATACACTCGTGGTGCCTGTACGAGGAAGTCCAATTATAAATAGTTTACTCATAAGGCTATTACTTAACTATTTCGTGTTACAAGTAATATAAAGGCACTAATAACCATTACTAAAAAGGTGGCAATGGTCCCAATTTGGCGGTATTTAAGGTTCTTTTCAACTATGCCTAAATTGTGAAACACGCGCCCTATCAATAATGCGCCACCTAAAATATTACAATAATGGCTGGCAAGGCCCTGGTATTCGGCTAAAAAAAGCAAAATAATCGCAAATGGTACGTATTCCATAAAGTTGGCGTGAGCACGCACAGCACGTTGTAATTTAGTGTTGCCGTTATCGCCTAGCGACACTTGCTCACTGCGGCGCACTTTGATCACATTAAAACTTAAGTAAATATAATAAAACGCTAAAAGCGCAGCATACGTTGAGATTATCACGGTATTGTCCTGTTTTTATTTTTGGCAATAATAACATAGTTTTGCACAATCATAAGTTTACTTGGTAAGTATGCTAAAGTGTGTATTAGTTGAACTTAATAATGCAATTAAAGGAATTTATGTTTGTCCCACGCAAAGTAGCCGACCGCTACCGTGAAATGATCAATAGCATTGGCTTTTATCCTTCTGTACTCTCGGTTGGTTTTTTACTTTTTGCTGTTTTAACCATGTCGCTAGAATATATTGCACCTGTAGAGCAGCTTAAATCGTTTATATCTGTGATGTTAGTAGATAGCACAGAAAATGCCCGTACAATTTTAAGCACCTTAGCGGGTAGTATTATTTCGCTTACCGTATTTAGTTTTTCTATGGTGATGGTGGTATTAAATTCGGCCAGTGCCAGTTTATCACCACGAGTTGTACCTGGGCTTATTACCCGAAAATCGCATCAAATGGTATTGGGCTTTTATTTAGGTAGCATAATTTACTCAATTATTATGCTCATTAATATTAATAAGCTCGAAGGCGGCGACACGGCTATTCCATCGCTTGGGGTGTTGCTGTCTTTGGTGTTTGGCTTAGTGTCGCTTGGTTTGTTTGTATTTTTTATTCATTCAATATCTAAAGCTATTCAAGTAGATAATGTACTTAATGGTTTATTTAGCCAAACAAAACGCGAAATTAAAGCCATTGTTGATAGGCAATCAGAAAAGCCATTCACTGACTTTCCTGATTTTACACAGTGGCACTCAGTTAATAGTACGACCGAAGGGTATTACAAAGGCGTACACACAGATAAATTATGCGCCATATTAGCCGAGGAAAACATTCGGGTGTATATCTCGGTAAACCAGGGCTATTTTACCGTTAAAGGCTATCCTTTTTTAAAATGTGACAAAGACATTTCTAATAACGATGAGCTAATAGCTAAAATTTTAGATTGCTTTATTTTTTATATAGAAGAGTACATTAGCGATCATTACCGTTATGGTTTAACGCAAATTTCAGAAATTGCCGTAAAAGCGATGAGCCCAGGTATAAACGATCCCGGTACAGCGGTTAAATCGATAGATATGCTAAGTATTTTATTAATTGAGCGGCTGTCGCTTAACGATATAAACTATTCGTTTAAACACAGTGACAATGCCCCTTTGCTCTTTATACACGAAACCAGTTTTGATGAGTTGTTACACGATAACTTTACGCCACTGCGCAATTACGCAAAAGCGGATGCGTATGTGATGACGAACGTTTTAGAAGCTTTTAAAAATATATTGTTTGTGGCGCATAAAGATGAAGATGCACGAAATAGCCTATTTAATTACTTAATCGCCATAGTCGATGACATAAATGAGCATGTGAGTAACGAATATGATAGACAAGAAATTACCAACATGCTCAATGCTATAGCCCGTATTAGCAAGCCTCAAGGGGAAAAACTAGTGGCTCGTTTTACAAACCAACAGACTAGTCAATAATATAAACCGCATAGCTTGACGCAGTTATTTTAATTTCTCCAGCATGATACGCATCAGGAACAAAATTCCCTGGTGCACTATCTGCCACCATCATGGTTTTTTCTGCACGGGTATAAGGCTGCGCAGGTACGTTCATTGGGCTAAGTGACGCCGTATACAGCCCTTTTAGTTCAACACCATAATCTGTACTTAATTCTTTGGCGGCTTTACGGGCATCTTTAATGGCCAGCTTTTGCGCTTGTTTGTGTAGCTCCTCATAATTACTCGCTAAAAACTGAGTTTGGTTTATTTGGTTAATGCCATTATTTACTAAGTTTTGTAACAACTGAGGGTATTTTTCCATTTCAGAGAGTTTAACGCTTAACGTGCGTGATACCCTAAAGCCTTTAAACTCTTGATTACCCGATGTGCGGTTATATTGGCTTTCACGATTTATAGAAATATGCCCTGCATTAATATTAGCGTCTTTAATACCCAGCTCTTTTACTAATTTAATTGCTTTGGCCATGGTTTTATCGGCTTTGTTTTTAGCATCAATTAGGTCTTTATTTATTTCTACAATGCCTACGCTTAATTGTACGTAATCAGGCATAGTGGTAACGGTTGCTTCACCTTTAACATAAATATGGGGAGCGTTAGGCGTTGAGTTTGCATGCGCAGCAAGGCTTAAGGTACTTAAGGCAATTGCGCTACTTAATATAAGAATGTGTGTTTTCATTGCATTATCCATTGTATTTCGTTGTCTCTATTAAAGAGCCTACGTGGTTAACAATAAATGAACAAGCACAAAAAAACAGGCAATTGCCTGTTTTTTATAACGGGCTGTAACACAGTGTACAGCCTTATTTACTTTACGTGACTCAGCGTAATTAAATGCTACAACGTTTGTAGTTACGGTATTTAGGTAACCAGTAATTTTTGTTAATAGCAGCCCACAGTGCATCATCGCTAATCTCTAGCGCTACGCCCTCTTCGATTGCTTTTTTAGCTACTGCAAATGCAATACGCTTACTTAATGTTTCAATTTCGGTAAGTGCAGGTAATAAGCTGCCTTTGCCAGTGTTTGCACGAGGTGATGACTCAGCAAGCATTTCACTGGACATACTCAGCATTGCATCAGTAATGCGTGTTGCCTTTGCTGCAATTACACCCAGACCAATACCTGGGAAAATATAACTATTATTACATTGTGGAATTGGGAACTCTTCACCATTAAATTCTACTGGCTCAAAAGGACTACCCGTTGCTACAAGTGCTTTACCTTCAGTCCATTTAATAACATCGGCTGGGTGTGCTTCAACCTGCTTAGATGGGTTACTTAATGGGAATATAATCGGTTGCTCACAGTCTGAGTGCATAGCGCGGATAACTTGCTCAGTAAATAAGCCCGGTTGCCCCGATACACCAATTAAAATATCAGGTGCTGCACAGTGCATTACATCTAATAATGAAGCGTATTCGCCGCTGTAAGTCCAATCACTTAAAGCCGCTTTTGGTTGTGCTAGTGCTTGTTGGAAGTCGCGTAAGCCTTCCATGCCTTCTGTTAGTAGGCCAAAACGGTCAACCATAAATACTTGGCTGCGCGCTTGCGCTTCGCTAATGCCTTCAAATACCATTTGGCTAATAATTTGTTCAGCAATACCACACCCGGCTGAGCCTGCACCAACAAATACTACTTTTTGCTCGCTAAGGGTTGAGCCTTTAACACGACACGCAGCTAATAAAGAGCCTACCGTTACCGCTGCTGTACCTTGAATGTCATCGTTAAAGCTACAAATTTCGTTACGGTAGCGTTTAAGTAACGGCATAGCGTTTGGCTGTGCAAAATCTTCAAATTGCAGTAATACATTTGGCCAGCGACGTTTAACTGCTTTAATAAATAAGTCTAAAAACTCATCGTACTCATCTTGCGCTATACGCTTATGACGTGCGCCCATGTACATAGGGTCGTTAAGAAGCTTTTCGTTGTTAGTACCTACATCAAGCATTACAGGTAATGTGTACGCTGGGCTAATACCACCACACGCTGTGTAAAGTGATAATTTACCAATAGGAATACCCATGCCACCAATACCCTGATCGCCTAGGCCTAAAATACGTTCACCATCGGTAACCACTATTACTTTTACTTTGCCTTTGGTAGCGTTGCGAAGGATATCGTCAATTTGATAGCGATCTTCGTACGAGATAAATAAGCCACGTGCACTGCGGTAAATATCTGAGAATTTTTCACACGCATCGCCAACGGTTGGCGTGTAAATAATTGGCATCATTTCTTCAAGGTGATCACGCACTAAACGATAGTATAGCGTTTCGTTGTTATCTTGAATGGCACGTAAGTAAATATGCTTGTTTAAGTTATCGTTAAAGCTTGAATACTGCTGATAACAACGCTCAACCTGTTCTTCAATTGTTTCAAAACGTGGCGGAAGCAAACCGGCAAGGTTAAAGTTTTCGCGTTCTTTTTTACTAAACGCACTGCCTTTGTTTAAAAGCGGGGTTTCAATTAGGCCAGGGCCAGAGTAAGGAATATAAAGGTAGTTAGGATCAGTATTAGTTGTCATATTTCCAGGCTTTAACGGAGTCTTAAGTTATGATCTGCCATTATCATTGTAAAAGGTTAAATTGCAATGACAATTCAGCTTGTCAGACCATTGAGAGAAAACACATGCAGGCATCACTGCCTGCATGGCTATTATACATAAATTAAAATTTGATAGTGGCGTTTTTGTCAGTTAAATCCGACAAAGCAACCCCTTCGCGACGCGGGTCGGCACCGCCATACAATTTATTATCTTTGACCTCTACCGCATGTAAACCAGAGTTTAAATCAAGTACACGCACATTATGGCCGCGTTTAGTTAATTGCGGTGCTATGGCTTCAAGCGCGGTGCCTTTTTCAAGGCTAGTGTAATCGTTACGGTTGGTGGTTCTTGGCAGGTTAATCGCCTCTTGGGCCGATAAGTTCCAATCCAGTACACCAATAACCACTTGCGCCACATAATCAATGATACGGCTGCCGCCTGGCGAGCCAACCACTAAACGTAAGCTGCCGTCGTTGTTAAACACCATTACCGGCGACATAGAGCTGCGTGGGCGTTTTCCCGCTTCAACGCGGTTAGCTACTAATTTGCCGTCAATACGTGGCGAAAGCGCAAAATCGGTTAATTGGTTATTTAAAATAAAGCCATTAACCATCACCGTTGAGCCAAACGCCATTTCAATTGAGCTGGTCATAGATACGGCATTACCAAAGCTATCTACAATGGATACGTGAGAAGTTGATGGCAACTCAAAAGAATCATCTTTTGCGTAGCTTAAATAGCCTACGGGGTTACCTGCTACTGCTTTTGTGTCTTGCTCAGTAATAAGCTTGGCGCGTGATGCAATGTACTTTTTATTTAACAGCTCTTTGGTAGGCACTTGCGTAAAATCAGGGTCGCCCATGTACATATTACGATCGGCAAATGCTATGCGTGAGGCTTGGCTAAAGTAATGAATTGCCTCTTCGCTATTAGGCTTAAGCGCACTTATGTCTTTGTGTTCAAGTAAGCCTAAAATTTGTAATACCGCTACACCTCCGCTACTAGGTGGGGCCATAGAGCACACATTATAAGCACGGTATTTAATACACACAGCATCGCGTTGCTTGCTTTTATAATTAGCCAGGTCTGATTCGCTTAATGTACCCGGTGCAATTTTTGAATTTTGCACTGCGTTTACCATTTGTTTAGCGTTATCGCCTTTATAAAATGCATCAATGCCTCGTTTAGCAATGTCTTTGTATAAATTTGCTAAAGGCTGATTTTTTTTAATAGTACCGGCTTTAATTAACTTCCCATTAGGGTAAAAGTACTCGTTAATCACCGGCATGCTCATTACACCTGGGTTTAATTGGCGAGCCAATAACCCGTGTAAACGTGGCGACACCTCAAAACCCTGCTCGGCCAGTTTAATAGCGGGTTTAAATAACTCGCTCCAAGCAAGCTTACCGTATTGTTGATGCGCGTTTGCAAAGGCGTGCAAAATACCTGGCACACCTACAGAGCGACCGCCAACAACCGCCTCAATCCATTTAACGGCTTTACCGTGTTTATCTAAAAACAGGTTTTCGTCTGCATTTTGCGGTGCGGTTTCACGGCCATCAAAGCTAGTGAGAGTGTTATCGGCTTTGTTGTAGTACATCATAAATGTACCACCACCAATGCCCGACGACTGTGGCTCAACTAAGGTCAGAACTAATTGCGTTGCAATTGCCGCATCGACTGCGCTACCGCCTTTGGCTAGAATTTGCTGCCCTGCTTGCGAGGCATAAGGGTTGGCTGCGGCAACCATGTATTGCTCACCTGTGACTAATTGCTTTTGTACAATTGAGGTGGTGGCTTCTGGCTCGCGAATTTCTACTTTGGTAGGTTGTTTGGCTATTGTTGGCAGCGTTACTGCAAACAAACCAATAGTAAATAATGACTTAAGTTTAAAATGCATAAAAATACTAAAAACACTTAATTACGTAGTTGTATTTGGCATCTTAAAGTTAAACGGGCACAATATGCAAAAATTTTGACTAAAAAAATACAATAAAATGCTTAATTTACCGCTTCAACCTCGTTATTTACTTCCACCATTATTTTTGATGCTTTTTAGTATTATTTTTGCTGCATTTGATTTAAATAATTTACTTGAATTTAACCGAGCGCTCATTGAAAACGGCGAAGTTTGGCGGGTGTTTACCAGCCAATTTGTACATGCTAATTGGGTTCACTTAGGGTTAAACGCATTAGGTGTATTTTTAATTTGGTTACTTCATGGTGAGTACACATCGCCTGGGCGTTATGCCTTTAATGTGTGTTTTTTAGCCCTTTGGTGTGGGCTAGGCGTATTATGGTTCTGCCCAGCCATATCTATATATACGGGGTTAAGTGCCCTATTGCATGGTGTCATTATTTGGGGAGCGGTGAAAGACATTACCCTGTCGCTTAAATCGGGTTATTTGTTATTTATAGGCGTGTGGATAAAAATAATAATGGAGCAAGTAAACGGCCCCGATGCCACTATAGGTCAATTAATTGATTCAACCGTTGCTATTGATGCACATTTAATTGGCGCTGTTGGCGGCACATTGCTTGCCTTCCCATTGTTAACTAGCTACGTAAAAAATAAAACGCCACTTAATTAAGTGGCGTTTTTATACGTTTTATAAGCTATTTACAGGGTTTCTTTAAATAACTTATAGATACGGCGGTATTCATCTAACCAGCTTGATGGCTGCACAAAGCCATGCGGTTCAACTGGGAAAATAGCCGTTTCAAAGTTTTGTTTCTCAAGTTCAATTAATCGCTGTACTAAACGAACTGAGTCTTGGAAAAACACATTATCGTCAACCATAGGCGCGTTAATTAATAAGCGCTTGTTTAACCCCTCAGCGAAGTAAATTGGTGAGCTGCGCTCATACGCAATAGGGTCTACATCAGGGTGGTTTAAAATATTAGCCGTGTAAGCGGTGTTGTAATGTGCCCAATCGGTTACTGGACGAAGTGCTGCCCCCGATTGAAACAGCTCAGGTGCAGTAAATAGTGCCATAAAGGTCATAAACCCGCCGTATGAGCCACCGTATGTACCTACTGCGTTGGTATCAACATTGGCGTTTTGCGCCATCCATTTTACGCCATCTGCCAAATCTTGCGTTTCAGGTGTGCCCATTTGACGATAAATGGCAGTACGCCAATCGCGACCGTAACCTTTAGAAGCGCGGTAATCCATATCCATCACTATGTAGCCTTCATCGGCAAGTAATGAATGAAACATAAACTCACGAAAATACACAGACCAACCCATGTGCGAGTTTTGTAAGTACCCTGCGCCGTGGTTAAAAATAACCGCTTTACGGGTTTTGCCTGATTCACCTTCTACATAGTCACTTGGGTAATACACTTTTGCGTAAATTGGCTGGTCGGTATGACTCGATGGCACAGCAACAATTTTAGGTGCGGTGAGCTTTTTAGCTAAAAACTCCTCCGATACAGTGTAAGTTAAACGCGTAGCTTGTGTATTTGCTTTAGCATCGGCAACATAAAGCTCTGTTGGCATTGTAATTTTAGAGTGCTTAAGCAGCAATTTACTTTCATCCGGGCTTAGCGTGTAGTCGGTCATACCGTTTAGATCAGTAATTTGCTCATTTTTACCTGTCTGCGGGTTAACACGGTAAATTTCGTAAAGGCCTGGGTGCTCTACGTTTGCCTTGTAATAAATAGCACTGTTATCGTGCGTTAACGTAATGTCCGATACTTCAAACTGGCCACTCGTTAAAGCGGTTGCTTTGCCATTAAGGGGTTTTTTGTAAAGCTGGCTATAGCCCGATTCTTCTGAGAGGTAATATAAGGTGTTGGAATTATGTAACCAGCCAAAATTGTTAAACGCGTAAGCTATCCACGCATCATCATGTAAGCGGTGCTGCGATACAAGCTCGTTTTTATCAAAGTCGATTGTGGCTATCCAGCGGTCTTTGTTATCCCATGCTTCTAGCATAATAGCGACTTGTGTGCCGTCATCATTCCATACTATGGGGGCTTGGTTTAAACCCCAATTAGTGATTAAGTTAATGCCACGTGGTGACTTTTTAGATTTATACGTTTTACCCTCTCGCGCGTAGTTTTCTTTTTTAACCTCAGCTAAAACATCTTCATCAAAGCCCGGTAGCGTATCAAAGCTCAGTGGCGTTTGTGTTTTATCTACAAGATTAATGTGTATTACACGTGATGTTTGCTCTTTTGCATCAGCAACACGACGGCGCACTTTTTTAGGCTCAATGGTGGCATCATCGGTGATGTAGTTAGGCATAATATCGCCTTTATCACGCCAAGATTGCTGCTTTTGCAGAACAACAATTAAAGCATCGCCGTTTGGAGATAGCTGCGCTTCTTTAATGACGTTGCCATCACCTAAGTAAAAAGCAGTGTTAGCAATGGAGCTATTTTGCGCGTTTATTTGCTCATTGCGTGTTTGACTGTCCTGTTTGTTTTTATGCTGTAGCGCCACAAATTCAATTAGTTTGTGCTGCTCTTTGGCTAGGTAACTACTTGGCTCTTGTAACCCTTTTGGTTCATCTGCCAATTTTAAGTTAACAAGCTCTGTAGTTAGCCCTGTTTTTAAATCAACTTTAAAAAACACATTACCTTGGCGGTAAACTAAATCACCATTATTTAAAAACTGTGGTTTAGACTCGGTTGCAGAGGTAGCCGTTATTTGTTTAAGTTCACCTGTCGTTAGGTTTTTAACAAAAACATTGCCTTTAAACGTATAAGCTTGAAGTGTTCTATCAGATGAATAAACCGCTTTAGAAGCGCCTATGGTATGTAGCTTATCCAGTGATACCTGTTGAGCATTTTTACTATTAATTTGTTGGCTATAAATATCGTTTAGGGTGCTGCCTTGCTGCTTTTGAGCATAAATAATGCTAGTTGAGTCACCTGCCCAGTAGGCATTTTTAGGCTGGTTACCTATCCAATCTGGGTTTGCCATGGCCTGTTCTAAGGTAATATTTTGTGAGCCGGCATCAGCAGGTGTGTTTACAACCGCTGCAACGGGAGTTGCTTGTAAAGCGCTTTGCTGTGATAAAGAGGTATTAGCGGTAGCACTACAACCTGTAAGCATAATGCTTGAGGTTACAGCAAGCGCTACTAATGTTTTTGATGACGATAAGTTAAAAATCATAGTGCTTCTGAACGATTATTATAATTGAACCGTATTTAAGCAGAAGCACTTGAGTTATTGCAATTTTTTAAGATAAATAACACATTTGCACGGTAAAGCTGAGTTTACTCTATTAGCAAATCTAGCCACACCAATCGATGATCGCTCGATGCGTTTCTGTCTTTTATTAATCTATATTGCTCGCTGTTTTTAGTAGGCCAAAACACGCCGCCGTCTTTTATTTTAAACCCATAGGTAGAAGGTAAAACATAATCTACACGTGCTTGCCAGTTAGCGGTAAAATGCTTAGCGTATGGCTGCGGGTATTGCTCTTTAGCACCAGCGCTTTGTGGTATAAATTGCGAATTTATTAGCGGGTTATTTAAAATTTGATTGGTGGTTTCTAGCCGTGCTTTATCCCCTTCAGGTGCGGCGTTTAAGTCACCTAATATTACAAACCGCGAGTTTGCATCTAACCCGCCTTTTTGGCCTTTATCGTCATAAATATAGGGCTGATTAGCAACATAATCAGCAATTAATCTCACTTCATCGTGATTACGTTTGCCGTTTCTGTCTTCATCACCATCAAATACCGGTGGTGTTGGGTGCGAAGCAAGTACATGCACTGTTTTATTGTTTACGACAACGGGTACATCCCAAAATGATTTAGAGCTGAGCCTAAGCGCTTGCCATTCTTGCGTGTTATACCAATTTTCTTTTGTTTTAGGGTCAATTGGCATTTGCGCATCAGGCATATCTTTATATTTAAAGGTTTGTAATGTACGTAGTTTTTCAATATTAATTGGGTATTTAGACAATACAGCCATGCCATAATGCCCTTCAAAAAAACCAAAGCCTTGTGCATCCCCCATTACTTTTGTTTTTTTACCGTTGTTATCAAGGTCAAAGTCAGTCGCTAAGCCCGTATTCACTGGGGCTATAAAGCTGTATGGGTAATCAATTGGTGATTGTTTATTTTGACTCACATTTAAAAAATGGCGTTTAAAATAATCTATACCTTGCGCTTTTGGTACGTAGTCAAACTCGTTTAATAAAATAATATCAGGGCGAACACGCTGAATTATTTCGGCAATATTTTTTATTTGCTGGTGGTTTGATTTTAGTGCATTAACAAGTGCATCAGGATTAACTTGCTCGCCTTTTGGCGTGTGATTAGTCGCATCCATACTCACGTTAAAGGTGGCAATACGAAGGCTTTCGCTGGCTGTAGCATTTAAACTAAATGAAGCGACAATGGCTAATGCGCCATAAAGTAATTTTTGTTTCATTTTTTTACTTCAAAAAATTAAAAAATAGACTTTACCAGTATTACACAAGTAATACCTATTTTTATGACAAAAAAATACCGGCTAAAGCCGGTATTAAATTACGCTACTCACTTAGCATGAGCGCGGTTGCTGCTTTTAAAACACCGGGGTAGTCCTGCTCAGGAAGGTAATCGGTAAGTTGCCCAAGTTTATCGGCTAAATTGTTAATGCTATCTGCAGATACATTAATATGCCCCATTTTACGCCCAGGTTTTGCTGCCTTTCCGTACCAGTGGCTAGTTACATCACTAACGTTTAAAACCTCGGTAGGAATACATCCTTGGCCCAGCACGTTAATCATGGCGGTAATATGTTTAAGCTCTGTATTACCTAGCGGTAGACCTGCAACAGCGCGCATATGGTTTTCGAACTGTGAACAATGGCTGCCTTGCTGTGTCCAGTGCCCAGAATTATGAACCCGCGGCGCAATTTCGTTAACCAGTAAAGTGCCGTTAACATCAAAAAATTCAATGGCAAGTACGCCAACGTAATTAAGCTCGTTGGCAATTTTTGTAAATGCACTATGGGCTTGCTGCTCAATCAGTGTGTTATTTTTACCTGCAATCGATAATGTAAGCACGCCGTTGGTGTGCTCGTTTTCAGTAATTGGGTAAATAGCTACATTACCGTGTTTATCGCGTGCGCCAATAATAGAGACTTCACGGTCGAACGGGATCATTTTTTCAGCAATAATACTGTGCGGTGCATCCTGAGTGCCTGAGGCAATAAAGTCAGCCATTTCAGACCAAATTTGCTCTATTTGGTCATCTGATTTTAAACGCCACTGGCCTTTCCCATCGTACCCTGCTTGGCAGGTTTTAATAACCAGCGGCTTACCAAGGTTTTTAACCGCTAATTCTAAGTGCGCTTTTTCTGTGATCAGCTGGTAAGGCGCACATGCAACGTTTGTTTTATCGAGTAACGCTTTTTCTAGTGCGCGGTCCCCACCGGTTTTAATGGCGGCTTTTCCTGGATAAAATTTATTACTGTTACAGCACAGTGTTAGTACATCATCAGGAATGTGCTCAAACTCAGCCGTAATCGCATCAGCGTCACTAATTGCTTGCTCAAGTGTGGTAGTGAAAACTTCACCTGTTAGCGGGTGCATAATCTTTTGGCTGCCTACATCGTACGCAACCACATTTAAATTAAGGGGGGCGCCTGCTAGGCTCATCATTCGCGCAAGTTGGCCGGCACCTAAAATTAAAATTTTCATTTTTACTCTGCAGGATTAGGGTTAGCTAAAATACTCTCGGTTTGCTCTTTACGAAATGCTTCAATTTTTGCAAAAATCTCTGGGTTTTGGCACCCTAAAATTTGTGCAGCCAGTAAACCTGCGTTAGCAGCGCCCGGCTCACCAATGGCAAGTGTCCCTACGGCTACACCTTTTGGCATTTGGCAAATAGACAATAACGAATCGACACCGTTTAAGGCTTTAGATTTAACCGGTACACCTAGCACAGGAAGCGATGTAAATGCTGCAGCCATACCGGGTAAATGTGCAGCGCCACCGGCGCCAGCAATAATCACTTTTATGCCACGATCGCTTGCTGAATTTGCATAATCTGCAAGAAGTTGAGGAGTGCGGTGCGCAGAGACCACTTTCGTTTCGTACTCAATACCAAATTTTTCGAGCATGAGTGCTGCGTGTTCCATGGTTGGCCAATCTGATTTAGAACCCATAATAATGCCAACAGTCATAAATACTCCTCAGTAATGTATTTTAAAAATAGCGGACTTATGTCCGGTTTTAGGCGGGTATTATACCCAAACCAAGTTTAATTGCGACTCACAAAAACAAAAAAAGCCATGTTTAAACACGGCTTTTACAGAGATGCAATTACAAAGCGATTATACTTCTTTGCTCGCTAGGTATTCACTGTAGTTGCCTCTAAAGTCAATCACCTGGCCGTCTTTAATCTCCCAAATACGGGTAGCAACTGATGATACAAACTGACGATCGTGCGAGACAAATAATAATGTGCCTTCATAGGCTTCTAATGCAAGGTTTAACGCCTCGATAGATTCCATATCCATGTGATTTGTAGGTTCGTCCATTAACAGTATATTTGGTTTATGCATCATAATTTTACCAAATAACATACGGCCTTGTTCACCACCTGAAATAACTTTTACAGACTTTTTAATATCGTTTTGCGAAAACAACATACGCCCTAAAAAGCCTCGGACCACTTGCTCGTCGTCACCTTCTTGTTGCCATTGCTCCATCCACTCAAACAAGTTCATATCTTTTTCAAACTCGTCAGCATGATCTTGCGCATAGTAACCAATGTTCGCATTTTCAGACCATTTAAACTCACCCGTTTTAGGTGCCAAACGCCCTGCAAGTGTGTTTAGTAATGTTGTTTTACCAACACCATTTTCACCGATAATGGCAATTCGCTCGCCAACTTCCACCAAGCCTTCTAAATTTGAAAACAAGGTATTGTCTTCAAAGCCTTGGCTAAGGTTACTTATCTCCAGCGCGTTACGAAATAGTTGCTTTTCTTGCTCAAAGCGAATAAATGGAGACTGGCGAGAAGAGGCTTTCACTTCTTCTAGCTGAATTTTATCAATGCGTTTTGCACGCGAGGTAGCTTGTTTAGCCTTTGATGCGTTTGCAGAAAAGCGTGATACAAACTGCTGTAGTTCAGCAATTTGGCTTTTCTTTTTAGCGTTTTCGCTTAATAGGCGTTCACGAGCTTGCGTTGCTGCAAACATGTACTCATCGTAGTTACCCGGGTAAATACGAAGCTCACCGTAATCAATATCGGCCATGTGCGTACATACTGAGTTTAAAAAGTGACGGTCATGCGAGATGATGATCATGGTGCAGTCGCGCTGATTAAGTACATCTTCTAACCATTTAATGGTGTAAATGTCCAAGTTATTGGTGGGCTCATCCAGTAACATAATATCAGGATCAGAAAACAGCACTTGCGCAAGTAATACACGTAGTTTAAAACCTGGCGCTATTTCAGACATTGGGCCGTAATGCTGCTCAGTACCAATACCAACACCTAGTAAAAGCTCACCGGCTTTAGACTCTGCAGAATAGCCGTCCATTTCGGCAAATTCAGTTTCTAAATCGGCTACTTTCATGCCATCTTCTTCGCTCATTTCTGGTAATGAGTAAATGCGGTCGCGCTCTTGCTTAATATCCCATAATTTTTTATGACCCATGATCACCGTATCAATTACAGAGTATTCTTCGTAAGCAAACTGGTCTTGGTTTAGTTTAGCCACGCGTTCATTTGGATCTGTACTTACGTTACCTGAAGATGGTTCTAATTCACCACTTAGGATTTTCATAAATGTAGATTTACCACAGCCGTTTGCACCAATTAAACCGTAACGGTTTCCTTCGCCAAACTTTGCAGATATGTTTTCAAATAACGGTTTAGCACCAAATTGCATGGTGATGTTAGCTGTACTAATAATAGCGCTACCCTCCAAGGGGACATGATGTATTTAAATTGCGCGCAGTTTAAACTAAATACAGCTTTTTTTCTATGAAAGTTTAGGGTTGAAAGCACCCGAACTGTACCCTATTCCACTCATTAAATACCTAAATTAATCCCTAGCAAAGAGTGCTTAAAACGTGATTAAGTCAGTGAATGCTTATTCAACTAAAAAATGAGCTTATATCAAATATCACAGTTCGATTCATGCGCCATTACACAATTTTACTTGCCACCAATAAAGCCATTTAACTTAATAAGTCGATTGTTTATCGCAAAGCATTTTATAAAACAGATAGCAGCGTATATATTTATGATATAAAATGCTTTTTAGAGTTTTTACACTAGCGTTTTATTTTTATTCAACTTGAAAAATTCTCATTTTTAGCGCAGTTTGAACGCGCGTTTTTTAATCCTATTTAACTAGCTTTTAATCAAATAAAACCCATTCCTTAACAGTATAAAAACACCATTAACCTCCAGTGAATATTTATTCAAATTAGATCCTAATTTCAATGATAATTTTTCACTTTTGAGCCCATAATGGCTTTGCTAGTCTCATCCTTTGAAAATTTAATCTCATATTTAAAGTTAACACACACAAGGCATCACAAATGATTAAAAACTTTGTAACCCTGCTATTAGGAACAAGCATTGTAGTCGCGCCAGCGGTTTCAGCAATAGAGCTCTATAAGGATGATAAAAACACAATTAAAGTGGGTGGTTACCTTGATGTGCGCGTTATTAATACCCAAAACCAAACCGAAGTGGTAAATGGTACATCGCGTATTAACTTTGGGTTTACTCGAGAGCTAAAAAAAGACTGGTCTGCACTTGCGCTAGTTGAATGGGGTGTAAACCCTGTTGGTAGTAGCGATATTATTTACAATAACCGCTTTGAGTCTATTCAAGATGAGTTTTTATATAATCGTTTAGGTTATGCTGGCCTATCTCACGAAAAATACGGACAAATTACCATTGGTAAACAATGGGGAGCGTGGTACGACGTCGTTTACGGCACCAATAACAGCTTTGTATGGGATGGTAATGCTGCGGGTGTTTACACATACAATAAAGACGACGGTGCAGTAAATGGCACAGGCCGCGGTGATAAATTAATTCAATACCGTAATAGCTACAATGAATTTAGCTTTGCAGTTCAGGCACAGCTTAAAAACAGCGAATTTTATACCTGTGATGTTGATAATATTTCTGAAGATGCATGTGAAGCCCTTTGGAATACTGGCGACAGTGCAGCCCAAGAAGTTGAATTTAACTACACATTTGGTGGTTCTGTAACTTATAACGCAACCGATATGCTAACGCTAACAGCGGGAATAAACCGTGGTGAATTTGATGTAACGTACGGTGATGGCACTACCCAAACCGTTGAAGATTTAATTTTTGGTGCCGGTGTTATGTGGGGCAGCATTGAAAATCCAGGTTTATACGTTGCAGCTAACATTAATAAAAGTGAAAACCACGATACGGATAACCTAGGGCGCTTAATTAAAGACTCTATTGGTGTAGAAACGTTTATGTCGTACCGATTTGACAACGATGTGCGCCCTTTTGTCGCTTATAACATTTTAGACGCTGGTGACGACTATGTTATTCAACCAAACTTTAATGCAGATCCTAACGATGTATTTAAGCGTCAATTTGCTGTAATTGGCGTTCATTACTTAATTGATGAAAACACCATTGCCTATGCTGAAGCACGTAAAGATTTTAGTGACTTTGAAAGTGACGATAAAGTTCAACAAGCGCAAATGGAGCAATCTGAGGACGATGGTATTGCTATTGGTTTTAGATACAAGTTTTAGATGCGACTGAATTTTAAAAAGCCCTGAGATATCAGGGCTTTTTTGTGTCAATTTTGCTATAAGGCCAAGGGTAACCCCTTAATTAAACTTATAATCGAAAATGTTAGCATTGAGTCATGCTTTTTTGAATTTCTGTCCGCGCGTTCAGTGCAATTTCAACAAATGCATCAACTGCGGCGTTGGTAAGTGTTTTTTTAAATTGGATTTCTACTGGTATTTGCGTAGTAATATCGTTAAGTGAAATAAAATGGCACCCTGCACTGTACAACTTGCGAACGCAGTATGGTGCAATAGCGACCCCAAGCCCTGCTGCTACCTCCGTAACTAATGTTTGCATATGCCTAGGTTGGCTAATAATATTTGGCGAAAAACCAGCTTTTTTGCATTGCATAATGGTTTCATCAAACAAGCCAAGCGCTTCTTCACGGTTGAAAATAATAAACTGCTCGTTTTTGAAAACCGCTAAATCAATACTGTCAGTAGTAGCAAGTGTATGATTGGTATTTACAATAGCGACTAAAGAATCCACATAGATACAGTGACTAAAATATTCATCAACTATTGAAACCGGTAATGGCCGTGAAAACGCAATATCTATACGCTCGTTTTTAAGCGCCTCTATTTGCTCTGTGGCTGTCATTTCAATAAGTGTAACGTGAACGTTTGGGTATTTTTCTTTGTAGCTACGCACAATCGCTGCCATAAATGTTAAACATGCAGAGCTTAAATGGGCAATGGTGAGAGAGCCAATTTGGCCGATGTGGGCACGTTTTACATTTGTTGTCGCTTGGTCTGTGAGCGCAATAATTTTATTAGCATCATTTAATAATTGCTCACCGGCTTCCGTAATAACTACATCGCGCGAGTTGCGAACAAACAAACTTACACCTAGTTCGGCTTCAAGACCAGATACATGCCTGCTTATTGCGGGTTGTACTGTATGTAATTCTCTCGCCGCAGCAGAGAAGCTCTTATGTTTAGCCACACTAATAAAACTTTTTAGTATTTTAATATCCACAACTTAACCAATAATGAAAATGTATAGATTCTATAAAATAATAACATTTTTGTTATTACACAAAAGGTTTTATTGTTTACACATTAATTAAACATGGGTATTAAGTATGTCTAGGGTAGAAACTAGTAATCATATAAGTCGATTTTTATTATTGTTAATGACAAGTGCCATTGCTGCAACCACCGCAAACTTGTATTACAACCAACCTATCCTGCCCTTAATAAAAGAAGCGTTTAATTTAAGCGACGCGCAATTAGGAAGCATTCCGGCATTAACACAATGTGGCTATGCCTTTGCACTTTTATTCATATCCCCCCTTGGTGATTCAATCCCAAGGCGAAGACTAATCACTATTTTGTCTGGTTTGTTAGTTGCAGCGTCGCTCATTGCGGCATTAGCGCCCAATTTAACCGTATTACTTATAAGCGTATTTTTAATTGGCGTAGGCGCTAATATTACACAGCAACTTATTCCTTTTGCGGCATCAATGGTAAGCGCTGAAAACAAAGGCGCTACGCTGGGTACATTAATGATGGGCTTAACCCTTGGAATATTACTTTCCCGTACGTTAAGTGGTTTTGTGGGTGAGCATTTAGGCTGGCAAAGTGTTTTTTATATGTCGGCAGCATTGGCCTTACTATTTGGCGCCCTTCTCTATGTGTTTTTACCGCTTAATAAACCATCCGCTAATTTACGTTATTTAGCGCTTATAAAAAGCAGTTTGAGTTTGTTTAAACAATATAAACAACTGCGTATGTTTACGTTTTCAGGCGCATTTTGGTTTGCCGCTTTTAATGTGCTTTGGGCAACGCTTGCTATTTATGTAAGTGATGAGCCATTTAATTACAGTGCGCAACAAGCGGGACTCTTTGGTGTTATAGCCCTTGCTGGGGTTATTGGTGCAAAATTGGCGGGTAAGTTTGTAAATAAGTTTGACTCTACAAACGTTATTACACTATCGCTTTGCTTAATTGCGATAGGCTTTTTAATTACAGGACTATTCGGTAGCAGTTTAGTGGCGTTAATCGTTGGCATAATACTCATAGACTTTGGGGTGTTTAGCGCCCAAGTTTCAAATCAAGTACGTGTTTTTAGTATAGAACTCAGTGCACAAAGCAGGATAAACGGCATTTATATGCTCGGTTATTACCTTGGCGGGGCTATTGGTTCTGCTGCGGGTGTAAAAGCATTTGATGTATATGGCTGGTATGGCGTGATCACTATCAGTATTTTTTTCATCGTTACAAGCGCCCTATTTAATGCGCTTGCTAAAAAAGCGTAAATTTAACATAAATTGGAGAAACTATGAATTCACTTAAAGCGGCCGGTAGCTTAACATTATTATGTATAGCTAGCTTAACCATTATGGTTGGCACTCTTTTAGCACCTGGTTTAGTTACCATTGCTGATGGTCTAGGCATACAAAGCAACAGCGTGTTATTAATTACTTTACCTTCTTTAGGTGCTGTGGTGTTTGCGCCTTTGGCCGGCAGGTTTATAGACAAATATGGCGCCTACATCTTACTTATTATCGGCTTATTCTTATACGGCTTATTAGGTACATGTGCGTATTTTTTACATGGCCCAACCTTAGTATTTATTAATCGTTTTGCTTTAGGCGGAGTAACCGCAGTAGTTATGGCAAGTTGCACTGTATTAATTTCAATGTGGTATAGCGGCACAGCGCGTCTAAATATGATTGCCAAACAAGGCATGGCAATAGAGCTAGGTGGCGTTATATTTTTATTTTTAGGTGGTTTTTTAGCGTCAAAGTATTGGGGGCTACCTCTTGCTTTGTATTTAATAGCTTGGGTGTTTTTAGCAATGTTACTCATGTTTGTGCCCCGCAAACAGCAAATATACACGCAAAACACAGAGCAAACTCAACAAATCAAAAAGAGCAATTCAAACGCATTAACTCTTAAAGGAGTTTATATAGTTTCAACCCTCGCAATGACCATATTTTTTACCTCAACCGTGCTGTTACCTATTACCTTGCACGCACTAAATTTTAATGAGTCTGAAATTGGCCAACTTTTGGCTTTTATATCGTTAGTTGCTGTATTCACCGCGGGTTTTATGCCTAGAGCAACTAAACGCCTTAGTGAAAAAAACGTATTAGCGATTGCATTTATTGCCTTTGGTTTATCTTACCTTTGCTTTATACAATCCAGCACATTGATATTAGTATTAGGCGCGCTATTAATTGGTATTGGCTTTGGTTTTAGCATTCCTCTTTTAAACCACATGACCGTAGAGCTAAGCCCCGAAAACGTTCGCGGACGTAACTTGTCGTATTTTACCATGGCCGTATTCTCAGGGCAGTTTTTTACCTCGTTTATGGAATATATACCAGGGGGTGAACATAACGTATTTATAATATGCAGTATTTTAAGCGCTGTTGTGGCTATCGCCCTTTTTGTAAAACCTAAAGTAACTAAGTAATAATCAAAAGCCGATAGAGTTATCAAATAAGTAGCCAATTATCCCTTATTTGTTGGTTATTTTTATTAATGCACACTCTTTAGCTAAGTTAAGTACTTAAGAATAATTTAGTATGATGTGTTCTTTTACTGTAAGGCCACCAGCAATGGTTGTTGATTTAGTTAATTGCGTTGTAAAGTCAGTTTTTTAGCTTTAGCAAACAAGTATAAATTAAAGCGATTATAAGCAAAAAGGCGAACACTGTATATAAATACAGTGTTCGCCTTTTTTATAACAAACCAATAAAGTAGATCAGTGCCCCAGCGTTACCCACTGCTTAATTTCAAGTGCGGTCATTATTAGCTCTACAGAAAAAGCGGCCAGTATCATCCCCATTACACGCGTTAAAATAGATGCACCTCCCGTACCTATTAGTTTTATAATTTTGCCCGACAGCAACAACAAAATTAAGGTTACACCCAGCACTGCTAATGTAATTAACGCTGTGCCCATTTGGGTGGTAATTGGGTGAATATGATTATCGGTTAATAATATAACGGCTAAAATAGCCCCTGGTGTCGCGGTAGCAGGTATAGCAAGCGGAAACACTGCAATATCATGCCCTGGGTCTTGTTTTGCTTTATTGGAGTCGCTGCCAAATATCATTTGCAGGCCAAACAAAAATAAAATTATCCCGCCCCCTAACTGAAACGATACCAGCCGTATACCCATCGCATTTAAAATAAGCTGCCCTATTAAAATAGAGCCCAGTAACACAGCCCCTGCATATAGCACCGTTTTAAACGCAGTTTTACGACGTTGTTGATCAGTTAAATGAGAAGTGAGCGCAGCAAAAAGCGCCATGGTACCTATTGGGTCTATGGTGGCCCAAATAACGAGGGCATCTTGAGATAGTTTTTCTAGCATATAAAATCCTTGTTAAGCGAACACGTTTAAAAAACTCGGGTAACAAATTCATTTGCTTACGCTTAACTATAAGCCAAACTGGCTATTTTTTATATTGCATTTGTTCCTCTTATGATGAAATTTACTAACGTGTATAATAAAATACAGGACTAAAACATTCCTAATTCAGCACTAAACGTGTTTATACCAAATAGAATGCTCACCTAAGCTAAAGCCTAATTTAACTAATAAGTTATGCGAACGCGCATTATCTGCACTTACTTGCGCCGCTAAGTAATTAAGCGGTATAGCCTGCTTAAGTGTTTTAACAAAGCCGGTAATCACCTCAAACATAATGCCTTTATCCCAATACATAGGGTCAAGCTCAAACCCAATAAACGCCCTACTTTTACAAGGCGATAAATTATAAAGCCCACAGGTACCCATTAACTTGCCGGTAATATTATGTTCAATAGCCACTCTTATCACTTCGCCTTCGTAATAGGCGGTAATATCATCTTGTATTAATTGCTTAATTTGGCACTTACTTAACGGGGTTTGATAGTCGTTAAATTCGCTCACCTGCGGGTGGTTCAAAATAGTAAATAACTGCGGGGCATGCTTATGAGTAATTAAACGCAATGTAACGCGTTCAAGCTGAGTTGTTTTAAACATTTTATACAGGAGTTAAAATAGCGCTTTATGGTTAAGCATTATTAACTTACCATAACGTATTCACAAGCATTATCTTTATAGCCAATATTGAGAGCAATAATGAGCGACGATTTTAAAGTAATTCAACCTACCACAACCGTATACTGCCCTAAACGCGGTGAGGGCTGGACCCTAACAGGCATTACTAATATAAACGAGTTTACCTCGGTAATGTTTAACGGCACACGTTATACACTCCCCGCTCGCGAAATTGTAGAAGAGCTGTTACCAAACCAACTCGCCCGAGAGCAAAATAGCTAACGCCCGTGTATAAAAGCAGTAGTGGCTGCCAGTGTGCAGCCACCTATATAAAGCGTAACTAGTGGCTAAAATGTATCGTCTTCACTGTATACATTTACTTTTAATTCGTCTTCATCTTCAAAAACAACAAACGTAATAGGCTTACAACAAACTTGGCAATCCTCTATGTATTGCTCATCAGTATCTGCTGCATCTAGCAATACCTCAATACTTTCACCACAATACGGGCAACTTATCGATTTTTCGGTTAACTGGTTCATTTACCACCTGCTACTTTGATCTCAATGCTTTCACTTTATTAAACACACTCTAATAATACAACCGTGTGCTATACGGGTACTCACTCAAATGTGGCTTAAATTAAAAAGTATTACGTACATTATTTGTTATCTTATATACGCTCACAATGAAATAGTAATAACACTTAGTAGGTCTAGCTATTAAGAATATGTATTTAAACTCAAACTAAAGGTAGATTATCCTATGAAAAAATCACTGAAACTTGCATTAACATCTGCCGCAATTTTGTTTAGCACGTTTACTCATGCAGCTAAAACCGAAAAAACAGTGTTAGCCGGTGGTTGTTTTTGGTGTATGGAAAGCGACTTTGAAAAACTCGAAGGCGTCAAAGATGTTATATCAGGCTTTACAGGCGGTAAAATTAAAAACCCGACCTACAATGGTAACCATCAAGGCCATTATGAAGCAGTACAAATTACTTACGACCCTGATGTAGTAAGCTACAAAGGCATACTTGATCATTTTTGGGTAAATATCGACCCCTTTGATGCCAAAGGCCAATTTTGTGATAAAGGGCCTAGTTATTTAAGCGCCATATTTGTAGCTAACGAGCAAGAACGCAAAATAGCAGAGCAAACCAAACAAGCAGTAATAGCGGAATTCCCTAATCAAACAGTGGTCACGCCAATACTAAATGCCAGTACTTTTTACCCAATTAAAGGTAAAGAAAGCTACCATCAGGATTATTACAAAAATAACCCTATACGCTACAACACCTACCGTTGGCGGTGCGGACGTGATAACCGCCTAGAAGAAATTTGGGGTGACAGAGTCACTCATTAAAAGCCAATAGTTAAATGCTTGATGGGTTAACACAAACCCATCAATTCTAATCGGTAATTTTAACCTGTTCTTTTAAATTATCATGCTCTGAAAGTTTATGTTGTTTAGGTATAAAAACCATTACTGTAACTGCTAGTACTAAAAGAAATACAAACCTTAATACCGAAGATGGGATAATAGTTTCTAAAATATTCACTAAAATTATCAGTGGAATTACAGCAACAATACCAATTAGTTTATGCCTTTGTGTAAACTCATGGAGCGCCCCGCATTTAGTACACCTATATTTTGTAGACATACGAGCAACAACAAACCAAGCTAATGATATATTCGTTTGGCAATTCAGACATTTTGGCAACATACAAAATCCATTTAAAATTTTTAACGTAACAGCTAAAAGCTAAAAGCTAACTCTATTTAATCAGCCCATAATTATCAACATTATCTTGATTCTGTTTCCTAAAGTAGCCCGTTTATCTACTTTATTAAATATAATAAATTGCACTCCTAGATTGATATAAGCTAATTCAACAACTGGAGTAACACATTATGTCTGCCACCCAATTACAACTTGCTCGTGCTCTAGCGTTACCTTCAAGAGAGGCCATGTTAAATCGTGAGCACTCAGTACAGCATTTTTGGTACAACAACGACCAACTACTTACACAAGCCTGGAAAGAGTGGGAAGAAACAGAAGTAGATACAACCACCTTTACCCTTGACGATTCATTACTCGATAAAAACTTACGTGAAGCCGTTAATGCAGCATGGCAAAACCCATCAAAAGAGCATTTAGTAAAAGCGCTTTTAAATGAAGTAGCGACAGATGTGTATCAGTTTCAGTTTTTTGACCCTGAGCGTTTAGCCGTTTTACGTGGTTACCTAGAAAAAGTATGGAATGCTAACATTCCTATGCGTCCACCGTACGGTATTGTATTAAACCGACGCGGCGCCATGCTCGACAAACGCTCAGAGGGTTATTTAGCTGCGCCAAGTTTTCAGGCATTCTATAACCAAATATTAAATATCTATATGCGCCCTATTTCGCGTTTATTGTTTCCTGAGATCATAGGTTACGATACGCAAACGTTTGGGTTTTCTATTTATTACGACCCAAGTACAGATGCGTCTATTCGCCCGCATACTGATGCATCATCAGTAACACTTAATATTAATTTAAATCTGCCAGGAGAAGAATTTAGCGGCTCAGAGCTTGATTTTTATGACCAAAAAAATGGCAAAGTAGTACAACTTAGTTTTAAACCTGGCAGCGCCATGATCCATAAAGGCAGTGTACCACACGCGGCAAAACCGATAACCAGTGGCGACAGAACAAACCTAGTATTATGGCTTTTTGGCGATAATGGCCGTATACCTGCACCGGGTTCAAAGCGCACAGAAATTGATCCAATAGCGCGTTGGACTACACCTAAAACAACACCGGACGGCTATGCTCCTTTTTAAAGCGGAGTTAAACTTGTGCGCATAAGCACTCATATAGCCCATTAAAGTTATTAAATCGTACTTTAATGGGCTATTTACTTGTTACGTAATCACTTAGTTACTATCTTTTGAGTATGATGATTTAAATTATACACCCTAATGAAGTTACCCTTTTTTATAGCAATCACACTACTTTTATTTACTTTTGCCAATACAGCAGCGGCTAAACAAAAACTGGTGGTTGGGTTTGGCGAAACACTGCCGCCATTTGTAATATCACATACACACAGTGGCTTAACCATTGATATTATTAAAGCGGCCTTAACGCCTTTAGGGTACCAAATAGAACCACGCTATTACCCCTATACGCGCCGCGCTAAAGGCTACATTAAAGGCAGAATCGATGTCATTGCCGATATAAATTTAAATACCGCTAACGGAAACCTACTCAATGGGTATATTTCTGATGAGGCGTACGTATACGAAAATATGGCAATATCTCTAAAAAGCAACAACTTCAACTTTACATCAATAGCAGACTTAGCGAATTTCAGCTTAATATCATGGCCCAGCGCAGCCATTCAGTTAGGCGAAGAATACGCAAAAATGGCTAAAGCGAATACGCAATATTACGAGGTTCATGACCAATCGTTGCAAGTAAAAATGCTTTTTTCAAACAAAGCTGATGTCATTCAAATGGATAAACAAAGTTTTGATTACTATCGCTCAACCCTTAAAGGTATTGATACCACACAACCTGTAGATCGTTTCGCGTTGTTTGGTAAAAGCCCAAATGGCTATTTATTCAAGTCTAAAAAGCTACGTGATGACTTTAACTTACAGCTGCAAAAATTAAAAAACTCAGGGGAGTACTACAAAATTTTTGAAAAATACAAACACGCTAATTAATGTTTGTAGTAATTGAGTAAACAAACAAAAATAAAGGCCGCTTTAAGTAAGCGGCCTTTTGATTTTCAGCGAATGAGTGGTCGCTGAACTTTTAGCTTAAAGCATTTTAAAACTTATAGGATGCAGAAAACTTAACGTTTCTTGGTGTACCAGGTTGTACCCACGCATCAGCAAACGAGTTTGTGTAATACGTTTCATCAAACAGGTTATTTACCTCAGCCGTAATGCCAATCGCGTCTGTTACTTGGTAATTTACAAATGCACGTGCGGTTGTGTAGCTTGGTAACTCAAAGTCGGTACCAAAAAAGCCATTGCGGTTATCAACATATAATAACCCACCGCCAAATTTTATTGCTTTGCCATGTAGCTCGCCCGATTTAACCAGTTGTAAGCTAAGTTGGTGCTCTGGTACGTTTAACAATGGCTCTCCGGCTTCAACGGTGTAGCCAAAGTTAGCATCAAAAAATGAGTTTTCTATTTGAGCATCAACATATGCATACGATGCCCAAATTTCTACACTATCGGTAAGCTCTCCCGTTATATCAATTTCTATCCCTTTACTTTGCGCTTCACCAATCGCTGCATAAGTAAACGCGGTAGGGTCGTCTACCACTAGCATGTTGTCTTGCTCTACTTTAAATAGGGCAACCGTTCCAAATAACGCGCCATCGTTTAATGTAAATTTAACCCCAAGCTCTGCAGAAGTGGATTGGTTAGGATCAAAACCGTCGCCGTTGGCATCGGCGCCCGAAAGCGGACGAAAGTTTTCACCGTATGCGCCATAAACAGAAACATAATCACTGGCTTCATAAACCACGCCAAACTGCGGGCTCACGCGTGACTCAGTTTGTCTTGTTTTTGTGCCTGCTAAACGATTATTTAAGCGCTGCTCGTAATCATCAAAACGTGCACCAATACGAATATCTAATTTATCGGTTAAGCTTATTTGGTCTTGAATAAAAATGCCTACAGACTCTTGAATTTCTACACGGTCAGTATTCGATGTGGGCGTGGGTAATTCATATGCGCCGTAAACAGGGTTAAATACATTAATGTATTGGTCGCCCCGTACACGCAGAATAACTTGGTCGTTTTCAAATTTATCGCTATCTATACCCATAATTAAACGGTGCTCAAAACCGCCCAGCTCAATACTTCCGCTTAGCTCTGCACGCAATACGTGGTATTTGGCATCAAAGTCGCGGTAGCGTCTAAAGCGGTTTACTTCGCCATCTACTACGCCACCAAAACCCGTTTCGGTTGCAAAACCTTCCATAGAGGTATCGCGATAGTTTGCACCAAACAAAATGCTCCAGTTATCATTAAAGTCATAAATATATTCTAACTGATGCCCCAGTACGTCGGCTTCAATCGGACCATCCCCCGGCTCGCCTAAAAAGCGACTTTCCGGGATAAGCCCAAGCTCACCGTCTATGGCTAATACGCCTCTATCAAAGGGTACTTCTTGGTTAGAGTATTCAAGTTCGTATATTAATTGGCTGTTGTTATCAATATTCCACACTATTGATGGGCTAAACCCTTGCTTTGTGGTTTTAATTGTATCTCTAAAGCTTTTTGCGTCTTGGTAAAAGCCAACCAGTCTAATTGCTACGTCGTCGTTAAGTGGCGTTGTGTAATCAACATCGCCGCGGTAAGTATCAAAACTCCCTACTGAGACTTTAATTTCACCTTCGGTATCAAACGTTGGGCGTTTTGTAACTAAGTTTACTGTGCCACCGGGTTCGCCTCGGCCAAATAAAGCGGCACGTGGGCCTTTTAATACCTCAACCGACTCAATACCCGATAAATCACGCGATCCACCAAATCCACGCCCAGCATTAAACCCATTTACTAAATAATTACTGGGTAAGTTTTCATCGCCGACAAAACCACGTAATGCAAAACTATTCCAAAGCCCACCAAAGTTGTTTTGGCGCGCAACAGAAGCTGATAAATCAAGAGCCTGGTCAAGGCTCACTGCACCTGCGTTTTCAAGCGATTCTAAATCAATTTTAAGCTCGGATTGCGGTGTTTCTAAAGGGCTAAAGTTACCTTGATAAGCTTGGCGAGATGCAACAATCGTCACTTTTTCTATTGCGTCATCCTTTACGCCTTTACTTGGTTGGTTTTGCTCAGCAGCTATAACTTGGCTGCTAAATAAGCTTACTAAGCACGTACTTAAATAAGTGAGCTTAAGCCCTGTTGGTTTGGTTTTCATTTTTAACCTTATGAATAATATAAGTATTTTATAATTATGTTGTAATTTAAATAGCGCTAAACAGGTGCGTTTAGCGCTGTATTTTTAGTTACTGCTTTGAGTGGTGTTTTCAAAACGTGGCATGTTTTCAAGTGCTTTTTTTGTTGGATCGCCTTTGTAAAATAACCAAGGGTAGTAAAACTCCCGCAATTGCTTATGATAATCCCTAATTTGCTGCTCATATTCATAAGCTGCAATCGAGTCAGTTTTAGCGGCACGGGTTAAACTACGCTGTAGTAAAAGCGGTGGCGAAATCAACGATACAAAACCAGCTAGCTCATATTTTTTAGCTCCGGCATCGCGGTAGGCTTTCGAAAGCTCAGCGGCTTTTAAATCGCCCATGTGTTGAAATGCGTAATACCATTTCCATTCAAACTCGCTACTCATATCTATATAAGGCGCAAGCGCTGGGTACTCTTTAATAAAAGGTTGCATGGTTGCAGATTTTGGTAAATCCCAAGCATCGTTTACCGCTTCTCGCTGGGTAAGCATAATGTCACCCCCTTTAGGAGAGTGCACAGACTGGTTAATAGCAAGGTCGCCTAAAATAGGAATAATAAAAGCAAATAATACCCATAAACCAATTAAAGAAGAGGCAACACGCGGTGCACTACTGGCATTTTTACCCCACCACACACTAAGCGCGGTCCAAAAGGCAAGATAAGCAATACATAAAACCGATACATAAGCTACTTCAACTGCGTTGGCTCCAGCTATAATTGCCCCCACATAAAATGGCAGCATTAAACACACTATTACTGCTATAAAGCGCACGGTAATACGTGCCCCCCACAATGCAAAGTAAGACTTAGCTGTAGTAACGAGTAAATCGTGCCTGCCGCTGGTACGCTCATTTGCAAATAAATCATGGAACAGCAAAATAATAACCAATGGCGCTAACGCACTAATTACAAATACAAAATCGATTTTACCAGCTTGGGCAAGCTCAGCATTTTGTGCATCGCTTTCGTAAATTTGCCCCTCAAGTGCAAGCAAATTAATACGGTGTTTCCACGGGAATATATCGCGCTCACCTAAAGCCGCAAAGGCAAGCGTTGAAGGCTGCGAATACGTTAAATGAAAACTGTAATACGCTAGCATGCCCGCATCGTTTTGCTTTTGCTGTACTTTAGCGCGGTCGCTTTGATCTGCTGCTTTTAAGCGCTCTATTGTTTGCTGCTGGGCATTTACTTCGCTAAGCCCGCTGTATATAGCAAAACCTGATAAAACAAAGCTACACAGCAACAATACCACTAGGTATTTTTGGCGCAGTAAAAAGCCCCATTCACGTGTAAGTTGTGTAATTAAATAACTCATATCAAACGTTTTCCTACAAATTTAATACCGCCTAACAGAACTACAATCCATAGCAATAACTGTAAAAACGCAGGTACACTCCTTTGTGCACGAACATCTGCACTGTCTACATCAAAGTTAAAGTTTTGCAGTATTTGCCAGTTTTCTGCACTTACACGTGCTTTTTTAGTCGCTGCAGCATCGGCATTGCGATTCATATCGGTTTGATAATCAAGTTTTTCAATGTGAACTTTGTTAAGCCCTTGAACAAAATCAAAACGTAACTGCTCGGTTTCGCGTAAAAAACGATGGTGGGTTTCTATACTGGTGCCCACCACAATCATCGACAGCGAGCGAATAGCAACCATAGGCGATACCCAACCAAAGTGACGCGATACTTGTGTTTGCTCAAGTTCACTTTGCATACGCTGCTCAGCAAATTGATTAAGCACTTTAGCTTGTTTAGCTTCTGATTCGCTTGCTACTAACCCTCTAAAGTTTACCGGCAGCTCAGCAATACTATTTACGTTGTACTTTTTAAGGAGTGATTGTTTAAATTGCTTAAATGCAGGATCGTTGGTGTTATGGCCATCACCTAGTTTTCTAAGCTCAGCTTTAACGGCAAAATCGGTTTCTATTTTACCGGCAGATGGCACAGCTGTTGAGGCACTGGTACTTGCTACGCGTGGCATTACAATGCACAGTAAAATCCATACAAACGCAAGCGCCGTAAAGCTACCGCTGTTTTTACTAAACACGCTCGATGCTAATAAAATAAGTAATACCCACACAGATAAATACAACGCATACCCGGCAACAAAACTTGCAACTGCTAATAGGCTTTCACCCGCCGATAGCGTCAATAAGGCCGATATAGCCAATGGCGTAATGATTAAACCCACAACAGAGAGTAAAGCCAACCCTTTACCGGCAATAAGCGTACTGCCCTTGGTGCCTTGCGCTAATAAGTACGACAGCGTTTGCGATTCACGCTCGCGGCTAATAGAGCTGTAACCAATTAATATAAGCAGTAACGGCGCTAACGTTTGCACTATAAAAGCAGGCGTTAGGCTACCTAATTTAGTAAGCGCTGTACCTTGGCGCTGCTCTGCAAACATGGCGCTATTTTGTCTGTGCCCTTCTAAAAATATTGAGTTACCTGTGTAGGCATCAATCCCAGGGTCAAGTGTGCTAAGTGGTGTTGGCGTTCTAAAAGCGTAATGCCCATAATGCACCATTCTGTGTGGATGACGATCGGGTTGATCAACAAAGTTTTGCTCAGCATGTGTTTGTAACTCGTGGCGTGCATGGCTAAGTTCGTGCATTGTAATGGCAGTCACCACCACCGATGAAAGCGTTAATAATAAACCGATAGCTAAAACGGTCATTGCCAGTTTAGAGCGAAGCCAATAGCGCCACTCATCTTTGGCAACTATCACCACCTTTGATAAATTATTTAAGCCCATTACGCGCCTCTTTGTGCAAACGCAGCATGTACTTGCTCGGTATCAATGCGGCCATTTTCAGGCGCATCAAATTCGCCCACCAGCTCACCGGCTCTTAATAAACCAATACGGTTAGCTACTTGGCACGCGCCGTATACATCATGAGTCACCATTAAAATAGTCGCACCTGTTAATGCCAGCTCGCGTACCAGCTGGTTAAACTCATCTATAGCAACAGGGTCAAGGCCCGAGGTAGGCTCATCAAGTAAAAAGATTGGTGCTTCACGTAAAATAGCCAGTGCAATCGCAGTTTTTTGCCTCATGCCTTTAGAGTACGTTTGCATAGGGCGCTCCCATGCAGCCTGTTGCAGCGCAACACGATTAAACGCTGCATTTACTTGCTCATCTGTTTTTTTAATATCAGCAAGTGATAAAAAATAGTCTACGTTTTCGCGGGCGGTTAAATGCGGGTATAGCGTTGCCGACTCGGGTAAATACGCTGTTTTACCGCGTACAAAATCAAGCGCGTGTGTTACCTCTTTACCCGCTACCTTTACAGAGCCTTGCGTTGGCTTGTTAAAACCCAGTAACGTTTTTAACGTGGTTGATTTACCCGCACCGTTACCACCAAGTAATGCGTAAATTTCGCCGGAAGCTACATTAAAATTTAAGTTTTTTAAAATGGCGTTATTTTTAATGCTAAAACTTAACGAGTCGACTTTAATAATTGCTTCGCTATTAATAGCTTGGGATTTATTCAGCGGTGTTTGATTAATTGCCGTAGGTGTACTCACATTCAAACTCTATTTAGGAAAAAACAATGCGCGGATGTTATACTATATCAAGCAATTTATGCAACACTATAACATCCCCTTTGGTTAACAAATGATAAAATTTTTTATATAAAACAGTGCATATTAAAATTTTTTACGCATCACTTATTCATTTTTGGCAAATGCTAAAAACAATCCTAAATACTGTGTGTGTTTTTTAGTTATCAGCCTAATTTATTTAGTAAAATGGTGTAGTTAAGTTGGGTATATAAAATAATGTGCTATCTTTTTATTATATTAAGTGTAAATAAATACGAGCTAACATGCTGCATCGAGGCACAATTGCCATAGCGTTATTGGCAACCTTTGTAACAAATACAACCTATGCAAACGACTTTGATATACAATTTAGTGGATTTGCCTCTTTAACCCTTAGTTACACTGACGACTCAGATATTGGCTTTGCATCTAGCTACTCAAATGAAAACGACGCCGGTTTTTCCGCAACCCGAGATTCTATTTTAGGTGGACAAGCTAATATATCACTGGCTAAAAAATGGGATTCGGTTTTTCAAGTTGTAATACAAGATCATGCCTTTAAAAGCTTTGATAATTTTTTAGAGCTGGCCTTTGTACGTTACCGCCCTAACCGCCACTGGGCTATTCGGGCTGGCAGGCTAAACAGCGACCTTTATTTACTCTCTGAATACCCTTATGTTGGATACGCTTATTTATGGGTGCGCCCACCACATTCGTATTACTCGTTTGCTAACATTGCAGGCAATTTTGATGGTGTAGATGTTGAATACAGCAAAGCTATAAACGAGGGCTTTTTACGTATTAAACTTGCCTACGGCAGTTCCACCGCAAAGTTAGAAGCCTATAATGACGACTTTTTTATTGATTTCGATAATTTGGCCACCTTTAGTGCAGCTTATACCTTAGATGCATGGACACTGCGTTTTTCGTTATCACAATCAAACTTTGGTGATTACAAATTAACGTCTTTAGATGAGTATTTAAGTGCCCTTGATGCAGTACCGCAAAGTATATGGCCGCAAGCACGCGCTATATCAGATAAATTTAACACTAAAGGTAACAGCATAGAATACGCTGCGTTTGGGGTTACGTACGATCATAACAACTGGCTTATTCAATCTGAATTAGGTTTTTCAGAGTCTGATTGGATAGTGGCGCCTTCAGTACTAAGCACGTATGTTAGCGCAGGTTACCGAGTTGACAACGCAATATTTTATACCGGATTTTCTGGTGCTAAAAATCGTCGTGATGTAGTTGAAATAACCCCACCGGTGTTTTTACCAGGCACGCCAGAGCAAGTGTCTCAACCTATACAACAGCTAGCAGCTGTAACTCAATCTGCGGTCAGAATTACCAACGTTCACCAGCACTCTATTAACATTGGCGTAAAATGGCACCTATCTGATCGTATTGCGCTAAAAGCCCAGTTAGACCGCTTTGATATAAAACCCCAAGGCGCTGGTTTATGGAGCTTAAATAACCGCGACGATGCCATAAAAAGTAATACAGTACATATATTTAGTTTAAACGCGAGCATGGTGTTTTAGTTATGATAAATCACCGTACCCTATTCATTAAAGCTGTAGTGCCTATATGCTTACTTATTCTTAGTGTGCATGCACAATCAACAGAGTTTGCCGTAGTCGTAAATAAAAACAACGCAATAAATAGCCTTTCAAAACGCGAAATTATTGATATTTACATGGGCCGCTATTTAACATTCCCAGACGGTGAAACCTCACAACCCTTTGATTTACCCGCACAGTCAGCACTTAAAAACGATTTTTACTTAAAGCTAGTTAATAAAGACGAGCAAAAAATAAATGCTTATTGGGCTAGGCTGTTATTTTCAGGCCGTGCTAAGCCCCCCTCGCCCTCAGCTTCTGTAAAAGATGCGTTAAACAAAATAGCATCATCACCATTTGCGATTGGCTACATTCCGTTATCGCAAGTGACCGATGCAGTAAAAGTGGTTTATACAGTTGATTAAATTTATTAGCCAAAAACTTTATATACGGGTTGCTCTATCAATAGCTATGGTTGCTATTGTTGTGTCTATCCTCTCGTCCATGCTGTCGTATTACTCAGGCTTTAAAGAAAAGAAAAACACCAATTACCTACTCGTTAAACAACTAGCGCAAACAATGGAAAAAACAGCCGCTATAGCCGCTTACTTAAACGACAAAGAATTAAGCCAAGAAATTGTTAATGGCCTTATCAGTAACGATTTAGTACAAGGCGCGAGCCTACAAGGAGAAACAAACGCACAAGGCGAAATAGCGTTGTTTATTGCCAATGGCACGATTAATAAACAAAAAGAAGCCGTGTCAGTGAAGCTCGTTCACCCTTTTTTAGAAGGCGCCTATATAGGGGTATTATCAATATACCCCGACGATAAATTTATACAGCAACAAGCACAGGCAGCACTTAAAAAAGAATTTATTTTAATGCTAATACAATCTATTGTAATCGCATTTTTTGTCTCGCTGGTTGTGCAGCGCTGGCTTACTCAACCCATTCAAAACCTAACCGACAGCTTTGCTAAAATAAACCCGAGCGAGCCAGAAACCCTTAAAATGCTAACGTTTAAGCAAGGTAAACGAGACGAAATAAGCCGCTTAACGCACGGTATAAATGCCCTTATGCACGAGCTACATTTAACCATTAGTAATGAGCAAACACTGCGTAAAAAAACCCAAGCGCTTGAAGCTAAATTTAGACTGATATTTGAACAAGCCAGCGCTGGTATTTGTTTACTTGATGATAAAAACACAATCACCACCTTCAACCCAGCATTTGAGCATTACTTTACGGTACCTAGCGAAAAAGAATTACCAACTTTGCATTTTCCTGAGCTTTTGGGCAATGTAGACGAACTACAAAGCCTACTAGTCGCTATTCGCTCAGCGCAAAACCCACCGCAAACGACCTTAGATGTAGAATGCAAAGTGGGTCACAAAACGCTCTGGTTTCATTGCTTATTTGTAAGATTGAACGATCAAAGAGAAAGCAAACGACACCCACAGCAACTAGTAGAAGTTATTTTACATGATGTAACCGATCGTGCAGAACGTGAACTACAAACCCGCTTTGAAGCCGATCATGACCCACTCACAGGTCTATTAAACCGACGCGCTGGTGAAAAACGCCTTAATAAAGCCTTACAAGAATGCACTGAACACAATCAACACCTAGTTCTTATGATGATAGATTTAGATAAATTTAAACCCATAAACGACACCTACGGCCACGAAGCCGGAGACAAAGTGCTAATTGAAACAGCGCACAGATTTAAAACACTTTTTCATGAAAAAAACGATATGTGTATCCGCTTAGGCGGTGATGAATTTATTGTTGCAAGGCTCGTAACTTTTTACGATAAAGCGGCAACACATCAGCAAGCTATTACTTTACTTAATGAACTGCAACAAGCCATTACTATTGCGCCAAGTAAAACATGTGCCATTGGTGCCAGCATAGGTATTGCGATAGCCCCTACTGATGGCACTCAACTTCACCAATTAATGCACAATGGCGATAAAACCCTCTATCACGTAAAAGAAACAGGCCGAGGAAAAGTGGCCTTTTATGAAGATATAAAAAATTAGCTAGCGAATGCTATAGCATTTTTAAGGCTTTCAAATAATCTTTATTATAAAAATAAGCCGCTAAACCAAAATACGAAATAACACCTAAATAAGCGATTGGAAAGTGACTATATGCGCTAAGGTAGATAAGCAATAATATAAAGAACAGGCTAATGCTAAAGCAAACCACTGCCAAAAGCCTGCCTAACCAAGATATAGATTGGGCAGCAATATTTAAAACAAACAAAACAATAGCGCCAAATATTACATACCCTAAAGTGTTTAAATCTTCCCCATGCGCTAAACCGTCTTCGCTGTAGTACATCATGTAATGAGCAAGCGGAGTCAGTGCTAATAAAGCCCAAAAACCATAACTGCTCCACGTTGATGAAACAAAATAGTGACTACCAATGTTAGGCGCAGGAAACGATGCTTTATATCTATTTTGATTCATAAAAAATGACCTTTCATTTAGTCTGCTAAACTAAAATAGCTACGCTTATTATTGATTTTTATAAAAATAATTACAACTTACTTCATAGTTCACAAATCCACACTAGTAAAAAGTGATAAATCAGCCCTCTAAAACATAGATTTACATCCAAACCTTTAAAGTAAATTGAACAATTAAGTTTTTGATTGCTAGAATGCCAACCTATTTTTCTATCAAGAGATACAATGGCAAATTTCAATACTCATCTTAATACTGCAGTCATCATTACCGGCTTAGGTTCAGCCACTTTATTATCTGCAGGCCATATCGATTTAAACGGCGCACTTTGGCTATGGTTTTTAGGCTCAATTGGCGGCTTATTACCCGACATAGACTCAGATAACTCTACATCACTCGATACTATTTTTAACTTATTTGCACTGAGCGCTGTATTACTGGTGCTGCATTACATAACCACCGAGCTTATTATTACAATTAGTTTTGTAGAGTTAATTGTGGTGCCATTATTGGTGTACGGATTCATGAAATACATTGTTAGGCCCATTTTTGAATGGATAACCGTACATAGAGGTAGTTGCCACTCGTTATTATTTTTGCTGCTATGCGCGCTATTAACCACGCAAGTAACGTGGAAACTTAATGACCAATCAACCGCACACGCCGCTACTTTTGCTTGGTTAGCAGGTGGGTTTGTTTTACTCGGCGGGTTAATTCATTTATTACTCGATGAACTTTACAGTGTAGATTTAAATAATGTCACCATTAAACGCTCTTTTGGTACTGCGCTTAAAATTGCCGACTTTGATAATAAACTGATAACGTTAGCATCGGTTATTGCTATTGCGGGTTTAATTTATGTAGCCCCGCCTATCGAGCAAACGATTACCGCATTAAGTGATTGGTCTGATTTTAGGCTTTTATCTTAATAAGAGGGGTTAATAGCTAAAATCAATGCCACTTTGCTAGTTTAAGTTTAATTAAACGTACACATTTTAGCCTTTTTGTAATTAATTATTATTTTTATTGGTTTAAGTGAAATTTTAAAATCGCTTTACCTGTCTTATAGCGGCAATACTTTCATCTGTTTGATGTGTGCAAAGCGACTGAAACTTTTAAAGCGTCAAATATAAAATTACAAGAGGACCATAATGGAATTTACACATAAACGCACCACCCTAGTTACAGCATCGTTATTGTTGCTATTAGCAATATCACAGGGTATTTATTCAGCGCTTTATACTGCTGAAATTAGTTTTTCAAGGCAGGTTGCGTGGGGGCTAGAGGCACTGGTATTTACTTTACTTGTTGCCTTTGCAGGCACGGCTATGGTGCAAGCAAAAAACGCTCAGTTAGGCTGGTCTGCTATCGCGTTTAGCGCAGTACTTAACATAGTGCAAGTAAGCGTTGGCCTTACGTTGTTTTCAACATTTGGTAAAGTGGCGGGCACAGTAGAAGGCGCACAACCTTTAATTGGTGGTGTGGTGTCGTTGTCATTCATGATTTACTACGCAGCTAAATTATTATTAGGCTTAGCTGCACTTGTATTTGGCTTATCATTTATTGCTAAAGGTGGCAAAGCCATAGGTAGCCTTACAGCCCTTGCAGGCGCAGTTGCAATGCTTGCCAATGCAATATTAATTACCTGTGGCCGTGACGGGTTCTTGCCATCAGGTGTTGCTGGTGCATCAGGCATGATTGCAACATTACTTTTAGCAATCTGTTTATTTAGCCTTAACCGTAAAGCGGATTAAGGTTTAATATCTTATAAGTAATGTGCTTATTTAGATAAGTTATAAACATCGGCGTGTATTAGAGTGCTAATCCGCCGATGTTTTACATTTGGTCACAGCCATCTTATTTTTAAGACAGATTCACAAAGAGGATTAGAGGCGCTTCGCTTTTAGAGGGTAAAAATATCTTATATCAAAGGCTTTTAACCGATTTATGTTTTGATGTATGAAGTCAAGATTTGACCCCATTAGCTTCACATGATTTACTACGCAGCTAAATTATTATTAGGCTTAACAGCACTTGTATTTGGCTTATCATTTATTGCTAAAGGTGGCAAAGCCGTAGGTAGCCTTACAGCCCTTGCAGGCGCAGTTGCAATGCTTGCCAATGCAGTATTAATTACCTGTGGCCGTGATGGATTCTTGCCATCAGGTGTTGCTGGTGCATCAGGCATGATTGCAACATTACTTTTAGCAATCTGTTTATTTAGCCTTAACCGTAAACAAAACTAAGGTTAAAACCTTATAAGTAATGTGCTTATTTAGATAAGTTATAAACATCGGCGTGTATTAGATTGCTAATTCGCCGATGTTTTACGTTTGAGGTATACTCCTTTCGCATTCCAATTTTGCTCCCTCTTAGTAATCTAAATACTAACTCACAAAGAGGTTATGAGGCGCTACGCTTTTAGAGGGTAGAAATAGCTAATACCATAAGCTTTTAACCGATTTATGTTTTGATGTATGAAGTCAAGATTTGACCTCATCAGCTCCCATTAGCATATTTATTAGCTTGTTAGCCGCATTACACTTGCACGGCGTCTGGCACATCATAAATGTTTGCCGTTATTTCACTCATTAAGCGATGGTCCAAAAGAACTTGGAGAATCGTACTTGTTGTCTCAGCGCAAGGAATAATAGTATTATTTTCCTCATCAAAGTTAAGCCCCCAACCTCTAGCGGTATTTACTGTCATCAAATTTGCTATAAAATTCGGGCTAGTATATATCCCTTTTTCTTCAACAACCCCCATCCGGCGTAACTGCATTGAATTAGTACCAACATATTCAACGATAGGCTCTAGATCAGAAAATAAATTACTAAATGAAGGGTTCTCTTGGAGTTGAGTAAATGCCTGTGAATATGCCTCACGATATTTCATTGATGACTCAAACCCACGCTTATTAGCTATGAATGCAACATTATTTATGACATAGAAATCAAAATTTTTCTCAATCACAAAACTGCTATCTTCGACACCAGATAACTCGCCATTCGAAAATACCATATTAATGTATTTTCTAGAGTATGAAGTTTTCCAGCTTGTAGTTGACCTCTTCACTGCATATACGGTTACACCATTGGATATATATTTAACTACATACCCATTAGCACCTTTTAGATCTTTACTATCATCTAATCGATGTTCGGTTTCTAAACGATCAACTAATACTTTCAAATTAGAAAAATTTGTTGTTGTAGAATCTAAAGTTAAACAACTGTTTTCATTTGTCTGAGCAATATAAGAATATGGAGAGTGTTCTGTAATTCTCTCTATTTCCTTATTTACAAACGTTTTAAATTGTCGATTAAGATCCGTTTCTGTTTGGACATAGAACGTTCTAAATTTTTCTTGTGACCTACTATCTTTAAAAACCCATAAATGCGGTGTCGAATTTGTAAAGTCAAATGCTTTTAGTAATTGAAATTCAGCATCCATTAGTTTATCTCCCTAGAAATGTAAAAATCTTGAACTGATTGAAATTTATAACTACCAGGAGGTAAAGTACCCTTCTTTAGTACTCGCACATCCCTTGCTTGGCCATTTATTTCAATTTTTGCTTCATATAATTTCCATCCAAACATTAACAAAAGCGGGTTCATTATTATTTGTCCAGATTTATAAGTAATCGCGAACATCCACAGCAAAAACACTATAAACCCCAATAATTTTTCTGGGGCGTCATAACTAATCCCCATGAATGAAACTACGTAAGGAAATACATAATTTATAATATCATTAGGGATTGTTTTTGAACTTTTTACTTCACCGTCGAAGGGATAATCTATTTTTTTCAACGAAATATTTGAAACGATCACAGAAATAATAGTGACAACAATGAAAACAATTGAAAAATAGGGGTGAGTGAATGGATTGAATGAACAATTTTCTATATTAGAGAAATCACAAAATGAATTCCTCCACCATGATATTGGAATATCTTGGACTGCTAGGATTAACGCTAAAGGTAAATATGAACCTAAAAAAATTATAAATCCTGCTATAAGTTTAAACTGCATATATTAAGACCATTTCGATATCCTTAAAGAAAATTTATGGACGCGTAATTGCGTCTCATGCCTGATAAGTAACACATTTAAAACAAGCTACTTTGCTCATTTTTATATGCTTCTATTAATGATAATAAACCTATCTTTTTATCAGCCTTAACTAAGGCTGATTCACTCATATGCGAAACTAATAGTTTTAAATCCTCAACTTCTTTTACTTTTACAAATAGTTTTTCTTTATTTACAAACACTAGTGAACTCTTTTTTCTTTTTAATAGCTCTAATGTATTACTTAAAGTACCTGTACTTTTGGCATCCCAGATCATTAATCCATAATCACAATCTTCAGCCATGACAAGATCTTTTGCTGTAAAGAAAGCTCTTGTGCCTGGTGAATGATTCGTTTGAACATTCTTTGTTGACCAGTGACCTAAATTATTTCTTGGTTGAGATCCCGCGCAGTAAACGGAGACACTACTAACCTTATTTTGAAGTAAGTAACTCTGAATTGAGCTATCTACGCCATCGGCATCACCGACTAAAACCTGATATTTAGAATTGATAATATTATCAATTCGTTTCAACACTTCTGGATTGATATTTTTTATTCTCATTGATCCAGATACAAAAACTTTATGCATTAGCGTTTCCTAGTTACAGTAGCCACATATATATTTCTTATTTTCGAATATTCGTTCAATACTTTTGTTGCAGCCTCTAATGAAGAACCAGTATCGTAGAGATCATCAACGATTAATATATCGTAATCCCCATTCCCCAATACATCGTTTATAACAAACGCTTTTACTAATGTATCTACTTTTTCGTCCCTAGAATCAATATCTTTCATTTGTGGAGTACTTATATTTTTTATTAGTAAGTTTTCTATACAAGGGATTTTCATGTTTTCTGCTACTTTTATAGCAATTTCCCTAACTGGTTGCCTCGCTCTTTGTTTAGAGGCTGGCATTGGAATAACTAAACATGCAGTAGAAAAATACTTTGATAATGACTTAGTCATTTGATCGGCAATTGCTGATATTTGTGTGAAATCAAAGCGATATTTCAATAAAAACAGAGCCTCGCCAACTTCACTTCGAGTTGTATCAAATTCGGCATGTCCCCATTGATTCTCACCAAGATAAACACTTTGCAAAACATGTTTATCGAGTGAATAACCTAAGTCCCAATTTCCATTTATTCTTTGAATATTGACTTCCATTTCATTTCCTTATAGCAAACTATCAGAGTGCTGAAGAGTTTATTTATGCGCCTAACAACTTATTGAATACCACTTTGGTGGCTTTTAACACCCCAAAACGGCGTATATTATGTTGTTCGATAATTACACCAAACAACTCGTTTATAATCAGAAAATAACAATTGCTACTCAGTAGCCTTTGTTATTTAACCCCAAAGCGCCTTTTAATAATGTTATGAGGCAAATTACGCACTACTGTATTTTTATACAGTTCACGGTGAAAACCATCTTAAATTCAACTTTTAACTAATCGATTAATAAAATTACCACTCATTTTGAAACCGTGAATCCCTCTCACATGGGTCACCATCTCTATCGCCATCCATTTTTGTATTGGGACAGTTATTTATAAAAAATATCGCCTCTGCACGTGAGGTCATTTGGCTACAGTGCTGCCTGCCATCGCAGGTAAAATTTTGCGTGCTTTTTGGAATAACGCTTTTTGGAATTACGATTTTTGGGTATTGCTCGTCAAAAGTGGCTAAATCGGCGTTGGTAATAACGGGAGTGTGATTATTAAATTGCTCGTTACTTTGATAATGGTTGTATTTATTTACCGCGATAAAGCCAAGTACGGCGATAATGCTAATTGAGGCAACTTTACCTAAAAAGCTATTTGTAAAATTAGATTTAGCAACACGATGATGGTTTGATTTTTTAGGCGTGACTTTAAGCGCAGTTACCCCTTCTATGCGGCAATTAACAGCTTTGGTTTTGCCATCGGGCTGTGAAGCCACTTCAAAATAAATAGTGTCGCCCACTTTAGGCTTGCGGCTCATGTGTTTGAGCGCTGAAATGTGTATAAAGGTGTCGTGCGCTTGGGCGTCTGATTTAATAAAACCATAGCCCTTTTCTTCATGCCACGCTTTTAACAATCCTTTGTTCATGTATTTACCTGTGCTAATTAAGCTGCGATTACGCAAATTCCATTTAAGTTAAGAATCGTTAGTATACGTTCCTAAATTGCTACCACGCAACCAAATATTCATATTAGATTAATTTAAAGACGCCAATTAGTTTGCAAAATACTTAACCGTATAGGGAAAATACCGAGCTTTAAGCTATAAAAAACCAGCTAAAAATAGCCTGTTTTATTTTATAAATTACGGCCATTTGTCCTTTATTCTACTACTGCTAACTTATGCAAAGCGATTAGCTTAACAGCTTGTTTACACTCGGTTTTGTTATTAGTTATTTCTATCTGAATTAAGCGTTTTTAGTGTGATTTTTCATTCGTTATTTACTTAATTTATCTATACAATCCACACCTTATTTTTACGCACAGATTTTAAGTGATAATCGCATGCTACTAACCGTTGTTTATATTATTGGTATTACCGCAGAAGCCATGACCGGCGCACTTAGCGCTGGGCGAATGAAAATGGATTGGTTTGGTGTTGTACTGGTTGCCAGTGCAACAGCCATTGGTGGTGGTAGCGTGCGAGATATTTTACTAGGCAATTACCCCCTTACCTGGGTTCAGCACCCAGAATACCTTTTAATTACTTGCATAGCAGGCATTGTGACTACGTGGCTGGCTAAGTGGGTGGTTAAATTTAAAGGCATTTTTATGCGCTTAGATGCGCTGGGCCTTGCGGCGTTTAGTATTATTGGCTGCCAAGTGGGACTAAATATGGGGCTGCATTATGGAATTTGTGCAGTGGCTGCGGTTGTAACCGGTGTATTTGGTGGATTACTGCGAGATTTAATATGTCGCCAAGCGCCGCTTGTATTACATAACGAGCTATACGCGAGTGTATCGTTACTGGTTGCCTGTTTATACTTGGCACTGCACCATTACAATATTGATGACAACATCAGCATTATTGTGAGCCTTGTTGCAGGCTACTTAATACGTATGGCATCAATACGCTTTAAATGGCGCTTACCTACCTTTAGTTTATTAGAGCAGCACGCTAAATAAAAATACGCTTTAATACAAAATAAGGCAGGTAATATACCTGCCTTAGTTAATTTAATTATTAGCGTATTAATTTAATGCTCGCTTACATCACTCAGCGCGGTTTTTAACCCGCTGTTATTTTGCTTAAGTACACTAAAACTGCCATCGGTTTCGAGCACTACGGCGGCAACATCTTCTATGGCTAATATACCCGCACCACGAATCGCCGCGCGAATTTCTGATTTAGTCACCCGCTGCGATTTAAGTGCTGCCGTGCAGTACTCACCCTCACTTAGTAACAGCGTAGGCTCTGCTTTTATAAGCGAAGCAAATGTAGATGAGCGTACGCTTAGCCACGTAATAACATATTGCAGCCCTATTAATACTACAAACGCGAGCATGCCCTCTAGCAGCGCAACGCTTTTTGTAATGATCACCGAGGCTAAAATAGAACCCAGCGCAATAGTGACAATAAAGTCGAATACGTTCCATTTAGAAAGTGTACGTTTACCCGATATACGTAGCCAAAACACCAGCGCGATATAACCCAGCACGCCAATAATAAGTACGCGTATTAAGCCCTGCATATCATCAAAAAACATAGTCACTCCTTTATATACGTTATTTTCTGTATAAGTAATTGCCCGCAATAGTTATTTAAACCCTACATGGCACTTAGTTAAATAACGATGAATAAAGCGTCCTATTTTATTTTGCTAATTGTTTTACAAACTTAATTTTACTGAGCTCTGTACTTTGTTTATCGACATAGCCAGCTATGTGATAGCCATTTGTGATTAACATAGTGAGCATTTGAGGAAACCGGTTCATCGATTTTACATGTATATGGGTATAGCCTTGCTCAGCGGCCCATTCCTCCTGCTGAATAAGTAGCTTTTTAGCTATACCACGCCTTCGGTATTTATGATGTACGCCACCAAGCCAGCTGTAAAATTGCGTAGTTGATTGTTCATAGCCAATTTTAAAACCGACTAATTCATTTTCATGATAGGCCACTAATATAAGTGCTTTTTTATTATTTAAGCGACTATCCAAAGCTTGGTTATCAATAGTGGTTAAAAGTTCGGGAATATGTTTACTTACAGCGGTTATATCCTTAAATGTGCCCGTGGTTATTGTGATGGCCATGTACTTCCTTATTTTAAAATTGCGCTATGTAATTTAAACGACGGTTGATTATAATAATTTAAGCATTATATCTCTATTTTCGCTTCTTAATTTATACAAAGGATTACCATGTCTAGCTATAACGAATCGCCAGAGCAAATTGAACAAGCCACTAAAGGCTATGTGATGCAACAAACTATGTTGCGTATTAAAGATCCCAAACCGTCGCTCGAATTTTATCAAAATGTATTAGGTATGAAGCTATTAGGTAAGTATGACTTTCCTGAAATGAAGTTTACGCTGTACTTTTTAGGCTACGAGCCAGAGCAGCCCCAAGGTGATGACAAAACCAAAGCTAAATGGGTATTTGGTCGCCCTGCGCTCATTGAGCTTACTCATAACTGGGGCACAGAAGACGACGATAGCTTTGAGGGTTACCACAGTGGCAACCAAGAGCCTAAAGGCTTTGGCCATATTGGTATTAGCGTGCCAGATGTTTACGCTGCCAGCGAGCGCTTTGCAAAGTACGATGTAGAGTTTGTTAAAAAGCCAGATGATGGCTCAATGAAGGGCTTAGCATTTATAAAAGACCCCGACGGCTACTGGATAGAAATTCTCTCACCAGAGGGCATTACTGATATTATTTTTGGTAAATAACCTCAACGCTTGATAAACCAGTCAGCACATACTAAAAAGCCAGCTATTAAGCTGGCTTTTGTGTTTTAAATAAGGGTTACTTATTTACGTAGTGCGTCTATTCGCGCATCAAGTGGTGGGTGAGATGAAAACAGCTCAGCCATCCCTTTTCCACTTGCAATACCAAAGGCCATCATTGAGCCTTGTAATTGCGACGGGTGGTTTTGCTTTAATCGCTCAAGGGCAGAACGCATTTTGTCTGCACCTACCAATTTAGCGGCGCCACTGTCGGCAGCAAATTCGCGTTTACGGCTGTAACTTGCAACCACTATGCTTGCCAGTACACCAAATACAACTTGGAATAACATATCGAATAAAAAGTAAGACCAGCTGCTACCGCCCTCTTCTTCATCGCCATTTAAAAAGTTATCGACTATGCCAGCCAGTACTTTTGCGGCAAATATTACAAAGGTATTTACCACGCCTTGTATTAGCGTAAGCGTTACCATGTCGCCATTAGCTACGTGCGATACTTCGTGGGCAAGTACGGCTTCGGCCTGGTCTTGATTCATGTTATGTAATAAACCTGTGCTTACCGCCACCAGCGAGTTGTTTTTACTTGGGCCGGTTGCAAAGGCGTTCATTTCTGGGCTGTTGTAAATGGCTACTTCAGGCATGTTTATACCTGCTTTTTGAGCTTGTGCTGATACGGTTTGTACAAGCCAGTGCTCGGTTTCGTTGCGCGGTTGAGTAATTACTTGTGCGCCCGTTGATTTTTTAGCAATCCACTTAGACATAAATAACGAAATAAACGAGCCACCAAAGCCAAATACTGAGGCTATAAGTAATATTCCGCCAAGGCTACGATGGCTTAAACCCAGCGCGCTCATTATTATTGAAAGCACGACACCTAATACCAACATAACCGCTAGGTTAGTTAATAAAAACAAAAATATACGTTTCATATTGTCCTCACAAAAATAGGTTTGATCACCGAACATAAAATTAAATTAGGTTAAAGCAATCATTACGCTATGACACACTATGTCATAGCGTTGAGGCTATTCTGTGACAAACTATGTCATAACGCAAGGGTTATTTTTGGGTTTATGAATAAATTTTTAAAGAGGCTTTAAAAAGAGGGAAAGTGCGGCATAACACGATATTGAAACCTCGTTATGCCATTAAAAATAACTAGTTGCGGGTGGTTTTAATACAATTGTTAATGGTTGCCATATCGGTTGGAAAACCACGCTCTGTAGCTAATAATTTAGCAACCTTAGTGATATCTGCATGGTTATGCTGCACAAGGTAGGTCCACTGATGATGAGTGCGATGTGCGTTAATATGTTCATCGTCGCTTAGTAAGCCAAGTTTTGTAAATTCGGCGACTATTTCGTCGGCAGCAATTAAAGTTGATGACGCTTTTACGTTTTCGGCACGTGCATAGCTAATATGCGAATATAAACTAACATCTGCTACGCGCAAAGTGTCGTCTTCGCCAGGGATTTGCTGGCCACCAAACAAGGCATTGTTTTGTGTATTGGCACTTTTAAATGCTGGTACAAACTCGGCTACATAATCAATGGCTTTTTGACTACGTGCTTTTAATACCTGCTGATCCCACCCATTATTAATATAATTTAAATATTTATCAGGCAGTTGTGGCTGCGCCGTTTGCTCAGTAGTATCGGCTAGGCCATCGTTAAACAAGGTAATTGAGTTGGTCATACCATGAATTTGATAAAAGCCATTAGGATAAGGCGTTAGTTGTGCCATGCCCTCGGGTGTACCCCGATTACCATAAATAATAATTTCGGGTATTTGCCCGCCTGCCCCTTGCCAGTGCGTAATGTATGAGGCTTTAAATTCGACCATACGCTTGGGCTTTACGCCGACCATGTCATCAACAACACCAGTTTGAAAGCCACAGGCGTTTATAAGGTAATCTACCTCTACTGTTTGGGTTGTACTGCTTTGGTTGTTTTGGTATTCAATTTTCCATTTTGGCATTTGGCTGCCAGCACTGTTTTGCTCAACTTGGCTAACTTGCTTAACCTCAGTACTGGTAAGTACGTTCGCGTGTTCGTACTGAGCAAGGGCCAGTTGCGCACTGGCCGATAACCTAAAAATATTCCAGCCGTATTCTTGAGCAACAATTAACGGGTATTTTACTTTGTTTAAGTTTAAGTGCTTAGCTACGGGGATCATCCATTCATCAAGCGTTTTAGGCTGTGTAACTTGCTCTTTTTTACTCAGCGCTATCATTTGCTCATGGCTATACAACTGATAGTAATTATCAGGTTCGCCAAGCACCTTGTTATTGCAATCTTGTTCAACGAGTTCTTTATATGCGTTGGTAATTTTGTCTAAACGTGGCAGTAAATCGTCGGGTGAATCGTCATCGCGTGTTGGTACTGCAAACACGGTTGGGCGCACGTCTATGGTGTAGGGGTATAGGCGTAAAATATCAATACATTGTTTGAGTAAGTCTATGCAGTCTTCGTCCGGTATTTCACGGTATAAGTTACCGCCCGCATGTAAATGACACATGGGCGGGCCATCTATTAGTGACTTTTTTTTCTCAAAAATAGTGGTTTGAATACCAAGCGCAGCCAAACGTATAGCTATTGTTGCTCCCGCTGTGCCGCCACCTAAAATGCCCACACGGGTTTTAGGCTGAGTACTTTGCGGTACTTGCGGCTCTGCCGTGACCTGTGTGTTTTGAGCATAGCGTTTAATATATGGGTGCGTCATATAGCGGGTTATTTCCTTAGTAACAAAAGCTGTAACCTTTAATATGTGTACTAAAGTAGGTAAATTCAAGGCGTAAATACAATTAATAAGCTCATGTATTTAATATAAAAAACTGCTTTGCATTTAAAAACGCAAAGCAGCCCAAATTAGCCTTGTATACTGAGCGTATTAAGTAAGGTTTTGTATATTTGCAGTTTAGGGGTTTGCTCGCTGTATGGGCTTATAGCCAAAATAGGAAATGGCAAGCGTGCTTTTAACGAATCAAGGTTAGCTTGGTATTCGTCCATATTTGGGTCTACTTGGTTGGCAATCCAGCCTACACAGTTTATGCCTAAACTTTGCATATGGGCAGCGGTAAGTAAGGCATGGTTTAAGCAGCCTAGTTTCATGCCTACGACTAAAATTACCGGAAGTTGCTCGGCTTTAACCCAATCGTATAAATAATCGGTGTTATTAATTGGCAGTGCCCAACCACCCGCGCCTTCGGTTAGATGATAATCGGCACCTTGTTGTTTAAGGGTTGCGTACGCTGTGCTTAATTTATCAAGCGTAATAGTGACCCCTACTTGCTCTGCTGCTATATGCGGTGCAATAGGTGGTGCAAAGGCAAACGGATTTATTACATCGTATTTGGCACTTACCGTGGCGCTTTCCATTAGCATAAGTGCATCGGCATTTACTAGCTGATCAAACGCCATTTCGCAGCCTGCGGCAAGTGGTTTAAAGCCAATTGCGTTTTTTTTATGTTGGGCGAGTAGCTTTAACAGCAAACTAGTAACGTGGGTTTTTCCGGCGTCGGTGTCGGTACCGGTAATAAAAAATTCTTTCATTTTACTGCCTTGATCAATTTTAACGTGTGCTACTTACGTATTTGTAATCGGTTTTTTTAAAGATAATAATACCACATGGTACGACACACACGCTTGATTGTTTAAAAGCGGATATGCCTTGCATACCCGTTGCAAAGCAGACTTAGTTAATAGCCCCTGGCGTGAGTTAGCATGGTTTTGCGTGGTAGCACCAATGGCCTTTATAGATTTAATGGCTTTTAACGGGCTTGAATAACAATCGGTATAAATTACTTTTTGCGAGCTATTAATACTAAACCCCGCCTTTTGGACCGACTGGTTTATATAAGCGTGTGTATTAAAGGTATTTATATGGCTGCGGTTATCAAGCGCTGCAAACGCTGTTTTAATTTCGTTAAGCGAGCCCGCAACCACTGTGCTTATATATGCCTGCCCACCTGGCTTTAAGCTTTTATAAAGCGCCTGCATTAATTTTTCAAAATTGGCCGACCATTGCACTGCAAAGTTACTAAATACAACGTCAATACTGTTGGCTTGAAGCGGCAGGTTATCCATATCGGCGCAAACTTTTGGGTTAGTTAATGCAGCGCTTTTAAGCATGTTTAAGCTTAAATCTATAGCGATTACTTGGCCGTATTGTTTGTTTAGCTGTGAAGTATTAACCAGCGGACCAGCCCCTAAATCAACACATAATTTATTTTGATTGTGTGGCTGGGTGTTTATTAATTTAAATAAATCGCTTGCTGCCTGTTTTTGTACATTTGCATGGCTGTTGTATTGCTCAGCTGCTTTAGAAAACTTATTACTTGCCCCCTTTTTAAGGGCTGAATGAGGGCGAACTTGCTCAGCATTTATAGCTGAAAGCGCCGGCTTTTTATTTACAGTTTGCGCACTGTGGTTATCAGTTAAGGCCTGCGCAATCATGCTATTGCGCCTTTTAAGTGCTCAACAAGTGTGGTTATATCTGCATGGGTATGCGCTGCAGTTAAAGTAACACGTAACCGCGCGGTATTATGCGCAACAGTAGGCGGGCGAATAGCCGTTAACCAAATACCCTGCTGTTTAAGCTTTTGCGCTGCGTGCAAGGTTTGCTCGGCGCAGCCAAGTACAATGGGCTGAATAGCAGTGTCTGAGTCCATTACAGCAATAGCGTGGTGTTTACAAAGCTGCTTAAAACAAGCAATGTTACTACTAAGCTGCTGGCGTTTAGTATCTGCGCGCTTTATGGCTTGCAAGCGCGTAAGCGTAAGGGCTGCCATAAGTGGCGACATAGCCGTTGAATAGGTGTAGTCGCGATTAAACTGCAGCATGTAATTAATTAATTGGTTATTTGAAAGTACACAGGCCCCGCTACTTGCCACCGCTTTTCCAAAGGTAATAACCAGTATTTCGGGCAGTGCTAAGCCCTCATCCAACAATACCTCGCAGCTACCTAAACCGGTTTTACCTAATGCGCCAAAACCATGTGCATCGTCAATCATAAGCCAAGCATTGTGCTCTTTAGCTAAAGCAAGCAGCTCTTTTATGGGGGCGGTGTCGCCATCCATCGAAAACACCCCTTCGCTAATAATCAGCTTATTGTGTGCTTTTGATTTTTCGAGCCGCGAACGTAAGTGTTTTAAATCGTTATGATTAAAGCGCACTAGTGCGGCATTTGAGTGCATTGCACCATCAATCAAACTGGCGTGGTTTAGCTTATCTTGAAAAATTGCACTGTTTTGTGCAGCACTTTTATCACTAAACAACGCTTTAATTACACTGCTATTTGCACTAAACCCCGAGTTAAACACCATGCCAGCTTCGTAGCCAAGCGCGCTACATAGGTATTGCTCTAACTCTTGTTGCTGCGCCTGATAACCAGTAACTAAGGGAGAGCTGTGGCTACCAAGTACGTTGTTTTGCTCAAGCTTTATACCGCAATCACCAAAACCTAAGTAATCATTACTGGCAAAATTAAGGTAAGTTGCGTTATTTACTGTAATGGTACGTGCTGTAGCGCGTTGCACCACATGGCGTTTGCGTAATAATGCATCTTGCTGGCGCGCTTGAATATGCGTATTTATAAATTCAAATGGCATAAAGGCTAGGCTTACGCTTCGTAGAATAGTTCAGACGTTGCTTTATCAGCTACTTGCGATGAAAGCGACGCCGCAACGGCTTCGTCTGAATAGTCTTGGTGTTTTTCTGGGTTCATGCCTAACTTTTTAATGAGCTTCATGTCGGCATCGGCCTCTGGGTTTTCTGTTGTTAATAGCTTATCACCATAAAATATTGAGTTAGCGCCTGCAAAAAAACACATCGACTGCATTTGCTCGTTCATGGCGCTGCGCCCTGCCGATAAACGCACGTAGCTGTGTGGCATCATAATACGGGCAGTTGCTATGGTGCGTATAAATTCAAAATGATCTAAATCGTCTACGTTTTCAAGCGGTGTGCCTTTTACTTTTACCAGCATATTAATAGGTACGCTTTCTGGTTGCTGTTGTAAATTTGCCAATTGCATTAATAAACCGTATCGGTCTGCAGGTTGCTCGCCCATCCCTACAATACCACCTGAACATACTTTCATGCCGGCATCACGAACGTGATCTATGGTATTTAATCTGTCTTCAAAGGTACGGGTCGATATAATTTGTTCGTAATATTCAGGCGAGGTGTCGAGGTTATGGTTGTAATAATCAAGGCCTGCATTACTTAGTTCATGTGCTTTTTCGTTGGTAAGTTTACCAAGGGTCATGCAAGTTTCTAGGCCGAGTTCTTTTACTTCTTTTACCATTTTAGAAATATAGGGCATGTCTCTGTCTTTTGGATCTGACCAGGCTGCGCCCATACAAAAACGCGTCGCGCCTTTTTGTTTAGCTAAGCGTGCTTGTTCTACCACTTTTTCTACCTCGATTAAGCGCTCGCGCTCTAAGTCGGTTTTATAGTGCCCCGATTGTGGACAATATTTACAGTCTTCTGGGCAAGCGCCTGTTTTAATAGATAGTAAAGTAGATATTTGTACTTCGTTAGGATTAAAATTAGCGCGATGAACCGAGGCCGCTTTAAACAATAAGTCGTTAAAAGGCATTTCAAATAATGCTTTTACTTCTGCGTGGGTCCAATCGTGGCGAACAGGTGCATGTTCCATAGTAGTCTCTTATTTTTCTCAGTGGTGATGTTGGATTAGTCTACGTCTTGAAGTACCATTGTCAACGAAACCCACCACCTCAAAGTTTACATATGAATAAAAAACAAACGATTGACCTAGATTTTGATCGTGACCACATTTGGCACCCCTACACATCTATGACACAGCCTATCCCTGTGTATCCTGTTACTCATGCCAAACACAATATAATTTACTTAGAAACCGGCGAGCAACTTATTGATGGTATGGCGTCATGGTGGAGTGCTATACACGGCTATAATCATCCAATTTTGAATAACGCCATGGTTGAGCAAATTAATACCATGAGCCATGTAATGTTTGGCGGCATTACCCATAAAAGCGCAGTAACGCTGTGTAAAAAGCTTGTTGATATTACCCCACCGGATTTAACTAAAGTATTTTTAGCCGATAGTGGTTCGGTTAGTGTAGAAGTAGCCATAAAAATGGCGCTGCAATATTGGCTAAGCCAAGGTATTAACACAAAACAAAAATTAATGACGCCGTATAAGGGTTACCATGGCGATACGTTTGCCGCTATGAGCGTGTGCGATCCGGTTAATTCTATGCACAGTTTGTATAAAGGTTTTTTACCTGAGCATGTGTTTGTACCTGCCCCTGTAAGTAAATTTGATGGCGATTTTGACCAAGCAGAAGCACAAACGCTAGAGCGCTTCTTTAAAGCGCACCACCACGAGGTAGCCGCTTTTATAATTGAGCCTATTGTACAAAATGCCGGAGGCATGAACTTTTATCACCCCGCGTATTTGGCCTGCGTTCGTAAATTATGCACGCAATATAATGTTTTACTGATTTGCGATGAAATAGCCACTGGGTTTGGCCGCACAGGTAAATTATTTGCTGTAGAGCACGGTAATATCGAACCCGATATTATGTGTATAGGTAAAGCACTTACCGGAGGCTCAATGACCCTCTCAGCTACGCTTACCAGTAATAAAATAGCCACAGGTATTAGCGAGGGGGAGGCCGGCGTTTTGATGCACGGACCTACTTTTATGGGGAACCCCCTTGCCTGTGCAGTGGCGTGCGCCAGTATAGATTTGCTCCTAGCGCAAAACTGGCAGCAACGCATTAGCGATATAAATACGCAACTACAACAACTTAATAAGTGTAATGAATTAGATGCTGTAGCCAATGTACGTACTTTAGGTGCTATAGGCGTTGTAGAGCTAACTGATGTTGCTGGGAGTGTGGATGTTGCAAAAATTCAAGCTTACTTTGTTGAGCAAGGCGTATGGATTCGCCCGTTTGGCAAACTTATTTATCTAATGCCCCCGTATATTAGCGACTCAGCCAGTATAAAAACCCTATGCGATGCTATTTACACAGCTATTGCTGGTAAGCATTACTGCTAAGCGTTAAATTATACCTAAGAAGCAGAGCCATCATTTGCCTGTTAGGTATTAATTTTGCTCAGGTTTTGAGCTTTTTATTAGCGTATTAGTTATATTGATTTTAGTAAATATTACGGATATGATAATGTCTATCATTTACAATTACCTTTTCGGACTCTCTACTATGAAACACCTTTCTAAATCTGTAAAAACACTAGGTGCAAGCCTATTGTTAGCTTCTGCTTTTGCTACACAGCCTGTGCTAGCTAACGGCCCAATTGGTGAGCACGTAAACCACTTACAAGAAAACATTAAAGACTATTCAGAAGAAGTTGAATGGATGGTTGGTAAAGTAGACACCATGGTAACTGACTACAGCAAAAACGGTGCTAAAGCAGTTAAAAGTGATGATTTAATTGAGTATTGGGAGTCGGTTAAGTTTCATAGTGCTATTGAAACTAACTACGTACCCGTGTACGCCTCTATTTGGCAAGGAATTTATGGCGTAAAAATGGCTATTGATAACAACAAGCCTGCCCAAGAAGTGCGCAAACAGCAAAAAGCCATGAACATAGCCTTGTGGCAAGGTCTTGGTGCTGTTAAGCTTGCCGCAAAATTCCAGCAAAAAGGCTTACTTGATACAGTTAAAGCCACTGCAACAGAAGGCATGACCCAAAGTGCCACAATTGACGAAATCAAGCATAAGCTTGACCGTGTTGTTGCTAAGTTTGCAGAGCGCTTAAACGAAGAAGCCACTGAAATTGTTCACGATACGTATTTACACCTGTTTGAAGGCGTAGAAGGTACGCTTATTGAGCAAGATGCAAAACTAGTAGAAGTACTGGAAAAAGATTTTAACGTAACACTTCCACAAACTATTAAAAGCGCTAAAAGCGTTGATGAAGTACGTGACGTGGTAAGTGATATGCACACTAAATTAGACCGCGCTAAAACGCTAATTGAAAAAGCGGAGAAGTCGCGTAAGGATGTTTTTTAAGTGAAGCGTAGGACCTTTATACAAGGCCTAGCTGCGTTAGGGGTTGTTGGCGCTATGCCACTGCCCCTTTCTCGCGCACTAGCTGCCGATATAGCAAACCCAGTGTCTGTTGATAATTTACCAAAGCTTAAAGGTGATTTAACCTTATACCTTGGCCGTGGTGAAGGTGGTTTGTATGAAAATGTATTACAAGCGATTCAGAAAAAAAATCCCGATTTTAATTTAGCTATTCGCCGAGGTCCAACCGCTGCGCTTGCCAATACCATAGTAGCAGAAGCCAAAGCAGGCGTACGTAGAGCCGATTTGTTTTGGGCAGTAGACTCAGGCGCTATAGGCCTAGTGACTGATGCAGGCCTTGCAAAGCCGCTGCCTAGTGATTTATCTGCGCAATTACAGCCTCAATTTAGATACGATCAATGGGCGCCTGTAACTGGCCGTATACGTACATTACCGTATAACACGTCACGCTTAACTAAAGATCAAATTCCTACAAGCATAATGGACATTGCAGATAGCGATTTATCAATTGGTTGGGCCCCTGCTTATGCTTCGTTTCAATCGTTTGTTACCGCTATGCGTATTTTAGAAGGCGATGATAAAACGGCTAAATGGCTTAAAAAAGTTAAAAAGCGCGCTAAAACCTACGCCGGTGAACTCGGTGTTGTTATGGCGGTTGAACGGGGCGAAGTAGATATTGGCTTTGCTAATCACTATTACACATTACGTCTAAAATCAGGTAAACCCGATGCTAAACTAGATTTAGCCTTTACCGAGCAAGATGCAGGTTGTTTAGTCAATGCCTCTGGCATACTAACGCTAAACGATGACCCGCTTGCAACCAACTTTATGCGATATTTACTAAGCGAAGAAGTGCAAGGTTATTTAGCTCGCGAAGCTTACGAAATACCGCTGGTTAATGGTATTACTCAACCTCAAGGTTTACCATCGCTAAGTGATATATCTCCACCAAAAGTTGATTTAACGCAACTTGCGGATTTACGCCCTACCATCAACTTGATGCGCAACAACGGCGTTTTATAAATGCGAATACCTGCTTCTTACCCAATGGCGCTGCTTGCAGCGCTCATTACGATTACCCCTGTTTATATTTTAATTACCCTTGCTAGCGACACCAGTACCCTTTTTGACAGTCATAACTTAAAAATACTGGGCAATACGTTATCGCTAATGGGATTGACCGTATTAGGTTCAATTCTAATTGGGGTGCCACTGGCTTTTATTAGTGCATATGTGCATTTGCCTTTTAAGAAAATATGGCTGGTAATTTTTGCCGCGCCATTGGCTATTCCAAGTTATATTGGCGCATTTACTTTATATGCTGCGTTTGGCCCAGGCGGTGAAATAAATAATCTACTTGGCTTTGAAACCCCACCCATGTACGGGTTAAGTGGTGCAGCCATTGTAATGACCTTATATACATTTCCTTTTGTAATGATGACCACACGCTCATCTTTACTTAGTTTAGATGCCAGCATGGTAAACGCAGCGCGTACTTTGGGTATGTCGATGACACAAAGTGTGTTTAAAGTGATTTTACCTCGTGTAATAAATGGTATTGCAGCAGGCTCGTTATTAGTAGCGCTTTATACCCTTTCGGATTTTGGTACTCCTGCCATGATGCGCTTAGATACCTTCACTCGGGTAATTTACGTAGAATACAATGCGTTTGCGTTAGGGCGTGCTGCTATGTTGTCGTTACAATTAATGGTAATTGTGGGCTTTTTACTATTAATAGAGTCACAAATAAAAACCGCCTCTGAGCGCCACGGTCGTCCACTTGTGTTGTTTCCATCTAAATGGCAAGTAACAGCGATGATTGCTACCTTTGGCCCTATTTTATTACTCGCTATTGGTTTACCGCTGGCAATATTTTTTGTTTGGTTAGCGCGTGATGGTTACAGCAATTTTGACTTTAGCATAGCGTGGAACTCAGCCTATGCCTCAGCGATTGCCGCCATAGTGGCAGTTATTGTGGCTATTCCTGTAGCTCACGCTGCTTTAAGCGGAAAGGCCGGTAGAATTATGGAGCGAGTTACCTACTTTGGTTTTGGTATTCCCGGTATTGTGATGGGCACCGCCCTTGTTTATGGTGGTTTACAACTGCCATTTTTATACCAAACGTTAGCGCTTTTAATTATCGCTTATATGCTTAGGTTTTTACCACTTGCCGTAGGCTCTGTTCGCACGAGCACAGAACATTTAGATCAAAGCTTAATTAAATCGGCACGCGTACTCGGTGCAAGCCCACGTGAAGCATTTACTCGCATTACCTTACCATTAACAATGCGTGGTATTATTGCCGGCGCTGCATTAGTGTTTTTAGAGTCAATGCGCGAACTTGAAGCAACACTATTGCTAGGCCCTACCGGGTTTGAAACCCTTTCAACCTATTTATGGCGTGTCTACGAAGCCGGATATTTTGGCCGTGCTGCCATTCCCGGTTTATTGTTAGTGGTGATTTCTGCCTGTGGCTTAGCTATTATGATGTCTGGCGAAAAACGTAACCAACTCGAACATTGAGGATTTAAATACAAATGCTATCTGTAAGCCAGTTGTCTATAGATTACGGCAGTAACCGTGTTGTAAGCGATTTAAATATATCGTTAGGTGACAATGAAATTCTCATGCTAGTGGGCCCTACGGGTTGTGGTAAAAGTACAATATTGCAAGCACTTGCAGGGCTTATCCCTATCAGTGAGGGTGAAATAAACGTAGGTAAGTGGCGAGCAACGCCCACCCTCAATGTGCCCCCTGAAAAACGCAGTGTGGGCATGGTATTTCAAGATTTTGCGTTGTTCCCTCATTTAACCGTTGAGCAAAACATTTGTTTTAGATTAAAAAACACTGCCATTGCGGATCACTGGATTAAACTACTTGGTCTAAATGACTTTAGAGCAAAAAAACCAGCCACCCTCTCTGGTGGTCAAAAACAGCGTGTGGCACTTGCCCGTACACTTGCCCACCAGCCTGATTTTGTGTTGCTTGATGAGCCACTTTCTAACCTCGATGCCGCATTAAAAGATATGCTGCGCTGGGATATTAGAAATGCCCTTAAAGAAGCTGGTGTGCCTGCAGTGTGGGTTACTCATGACCAAGAAGAAGCGCTTTCTGTAGGTGATCGTGTGGGTGTACTACAAAACGGTAAAATACAGCAACTCGATAGCCCTGAACAATGTTTTAGCATGCCAAACAACCGCTTTGTGGCACGCTTTTTAGGTGAGGCAAGCTTTATTGCTGGGCAGTTTGAAAATGGCCAAGCAACCACCAGCATTGGTGTAGCACCTGGCCAAGGTGTAGACTGTGATAGCGGCGATGTAGATGTATTACTGCGTCCCGATGATGTACAGCTTATCCAAAACTTAAATCAACCTAACGGTGAAGTTGTTTGGGTACGCTTTGAAGGTGGCAGCCGTTTATGTGCGGTTAAATTAAGCTGTAATACGCTCGTTACTAGCCGTGTCAGCCACGAGGTTGTGGTCAACCCCGGCGACAGCGTTCATGTTTCAATTGTGACTACTCACCCGCTGGCTGTGTATAAAAGACAATAATTAAACGATGAGGTAGCTATGCCTAAACAGGGTCCTAATCCAAATAACACAGCCCCTGTTGAGGGCTTTCCTCAGGTAGGCTTTTTAAAAAACTTTATTACCTCGCCTAATATAGTTGTGGGTGATTATACCTATTACGACGATCCTGATGGCCCTGAAAACTTCGAAAAAAATGTTCTTTACCATTTCGATTTTATTGGGGATCGCCTCATTATTGGGAAATTTTGCGCCATAGCTAAAAACGTAACCTTTATAATGAACGGCGCTAATCATCAAACAGCGGGGTTTTCTACTTATCCATTTTTTATATTTGGCAACGGCTGGGAAAAATCGGCCCCACAAGCTGGCGAGTTACCCTTTAAAGGCGATACGGTTATCGGTCACGATGTATGGATTGGTTATGACGCAACCATAATGCCGGGGGTTAATATTGGCAGTGGCTCTATCATTGCAAGTAAATCGGTGGTGACCTGTGATGTACCTGCTTATAGTGTGGTAGGTGGTAACCCAGCAAAAGTAATTAAAACTAGGTTTGATGGCAACACTATAAGCACCTTATTAGATATAGCCTGGTGGGATTGGAGCAATGAAAAAATCACTGCTCATCTAGATGCCATTACTCAGTGTGATTTAAGCGCTTTAATAAAGCTTAAATAATCCATAAGTAACACTCACCTACCATTCAAACATATACGCCATTTTGCTAATAGTTTTTAAGGGCACATTATGCGTATTGCGCTTGGCGTATAAGTGTTGCATAGATTTATCTTTAACCTCACCTACAATCACTTCTTTTACTTGGTAGCCAAGTGCATGGGCTGCTTGAGAGTACGCAATAAACTCCCATTTTTTTATATTGGTGTTATCAACAATGACAAGCGGAATATTTTGCGCTAACGCATTTATAAAGCGCGCTAAATTTAAGTTATGGTATTGCGGTAATTTAAATTTATCAAAGTGGTATTCACCTTGCTCATTAACGAAGTAATCATCGGTTGAACAAATCAAATACTGGCTTGAATCTACTCCACCTAGCTCATCTGCTAGGGTTTGGGCATAGTAAGACTTACCACTTCCTGGTAGCCCTCTTAAAATAAAAACTTGTTTCATAGCATCCATTTTTGGGTAATGGTAAACGTTTATACGAATACTTTAATAATGCCACAAAATCAGTAAATTTAAGAGTACCAAATAATAATAGTGGTAATTTAAAGCAAAAAACGCTGTAAAAGTAACCCACATGCATAAAAACTTTTAAAGAGTTGCTCACAATAGTTTTTTTATTTTATTTAACTAGGTAAGATACACGGTTCAAGTTCAACGCACTAAATTTAACCGCTGCGTTGAGTAGTTAATATTATACAGTTAGGCAACTTATATCATTGGAGTGAAGATGAGCCATTTAGCGATTTCAGAGCTATTAAAAGGCAATGTTGCGGTAGACAGCCAAGTAACAGTAAAAGGCTGGATCCGTACACGCCGCGATTCAAAAGCAGGAATATCATTTTTAGCCGTTCATGACGGTTCGTGTTTTGATCCTATACAAGCGGTAGTTCCTAATTCACTAAATAATTATGATGAAGTTACTAGCTTAACAGCCGGTTGTTCTGTGTCGGTTACTGGTGTGTTAGTACAATCTGCAGGTAAAGGACAGTCTTTTGAAATTCAAGCTAATTCTGTCACTGTGTTAGGTTGGGTAGAAAACCCTGATTCATACCCTATGTCGGCTAAACGCCACAGCATTGAGTATTTACGTGAGCACGCTCACCTTCGCCCTCGCACAAACATGATTGGCGCAGTAACACGTGTACGTAACTGTTTAGCACAAGCTATTCACCGTTTTTACCACGAGCAAGGTTTTTACTGGATCAGCACACCAATCATCACAGCAAGTGACTGTGAAGGTGCAGGTGAAATGTTCCGCGTTTCAACGCTAGATATGCAAAACTTGCCGCGCACTGATAAAGGCGATGTTGATTACAGCGAAGACTTTTTTGGTAAAGAAGCCTTTTTAACGGTATCTGGCCAATTAAATGGTGAAACATACGCATCGGCTATGTCAAAAATTTACACATTTGGTCCTACGTTCCGCGCAGAAAACTCAAACACATCTCGCCACTTGGCTGAGTTTTGGATGGTTGAGCCTGAAGTTGCATTTGCTGATTTAGAAGACATTGCAAAACTTGCTGAAAACATGCTTAAGTATGTATTTAAAGCGGTACTAGAAGAGCGCCGTGATGATATGGAGTTTTTTGCTCAGCGTATCGAAAAAACAGCGATTAGCCGTTTAGAAGAGTTTGTAGAAAAAGACTTCGCGCAAGTTGATTACACTGATGCCGTAGAAATACTTAAGTCATGTGGTAAAAAGTTTGAATACGCAGTTGAATGGGGTGTAGATTTACAATCAGAGCACGAGCGCTACTTAGCAGAAGAGCACTTTAAAGCACCGGTTGTTATTAAAAACTACCCGCGCGATATTAAAGCGTTTTACATGCGCCAAAACGAAGACGGTAAAACCGTTGCCGCTATGGACGTTGTAGCACCTGGCATTGGTGAAATTATTGGTGGTTCACAACGTGAAGAGCGCCTTGATGTGCTTGATGCGCGTTTAGATGAAATGGGCTTAAACAAAGAAGACTACAGCTGGTACCGCGATTTACGTAAATACGGTAGCGTGCCACACTCTGGCTTTGGTTTAGGTTTTGAACGCCTGGTTGCCTATGTAACAGGTATGGGCAACGTACGTGATGTAATTGCCTTCCCTCGTACTAAAGGTAGCGCGACCTACTAGTCAAGTTAATTGATTTAAAAGCCAGCTTTTTTGCTGGCTTTTTAATGCCTGTTTAAGATACTGTTTATAAATTAGAGATTTATAAATTTTGAGCTATAGTTTTATAACGAATTCGTTATCGGACTAATAGCATGATAAAAAACCTTATTTTAGCAGCTACCGTACTGCTTTCTTCATCAAACATAGCAACATCCGTTTCCAATATTGATCCACAACACAAACCGTTACTTATTGGTGGCTCCTCTTCGGTTACACACCTTTTGCATTTAATCAAACCTACCTTTGAAAAACAAACCAATACCGCCATGCAAATTCGCTCTATGGGAAGTACTAAAGGCATTAAAGCCATAGCGGAGAACATTATAGATATTGGCACGTCTTCGCGTTATTTAACCAACGCCGAACAAGAAAAATACCCTCACGTTCGCCAAATTATTATTGCGCAAGATGCGTTGGTCTTTTTCACTAACAAGAAAAATAATATCAACTCGCTAAGCATTGAGCAGCTTAGTAATATTTATGCGGGTAAATATAAAACATGGCAAGAAGTTAACCCAGATTATGTACCAGAGACACAAAGAGATAACAAAATTTTACTTTTTAGTAAGGCCTATAATCATGGCACATTTGATATTTTGTTAGAATTTTTAAACCTAACGTTTATGCGCGTACCAAATGCCAATACTATTAAATTAAAGCAAACCGGTAACCGCGGTTTATTTCCAAAAACTGAAGTACAAATGTACGACGAATTTAATCAAGCGCTTGGCATAGTACAACGTATGCCTAATGCTATTGCCTTTGACTCTTATGGCGCTGTATCTCAACTACAGGGGTCTAAAAAAATTAATAAAATAAATTTACTGGGCATCAATGGCGTTGACGTTTCCGATGAGACCATTAAAAACGGTGAATATACGTTTGTTCGCCCCCTTATTTTATTAGTAAATAGCCAATCTAGCCGCTCTGTAGAGCAAACCGATTTGTTGCTTAATTTATTAAAAAATAAACGTGTTTTAGATACTTTGTCAGCACATCATTACTCTATGGTTGAGGTGGAATAAAAAAGCCGCAGGAACCTAAGTTCACCGCGGCTTTACAACCAGAATGTGTTTAAAGCGCGTTTTCAAGCTGCGGTAATACATCAAATAAATCAGCAACTAGACCGTAATCTGCTACCTGAAATATTGGCGCGTCTGGGTCTTTGTTTATTGCAACAATGACTTTTGAATCTTTCATACCTGCTAAGTGCTGAATAGCACCACTAATACCGACTGCAATATATAAGTTAGGGGCAACAATTTTACCTGTTTGCCCCACTTGCATATCATTAGGTACAAAGCCTGCATCAACGGCTGCGCGTGATGCACCAATAGCTGCACCTAACTTATCGGCAATACCGTTTAATAACGCGAAATTTTCACCGTTTTGCATACCGCGACCACCAGAAATAACCACTTCTGCAGCTGTAAGCTCAGGACGTTCCGACTCAGTTTGCTCAACGCTTACAAAGTCACTTAGTTGTACATCATTCGCAGCTTCCAATGCACTAATATTGGCAGGTGATTGTTCGTTTTGTAAGTCAAAGCTGCTCGCACGTACGGTGATTACTTTTTTGTTATCTAGCGACTTAACCGTGGCAATGGCATTACCAGCGTAAATTGGACGTTTAAAAGTTTCGCTATCTACCACTTCAATTATTTCTGAGATTTGCGCCACATCCAAAAGAGCGGCCACGCGTGGCATAAAGTTTTTGCCGGTGGTCGTTGCACTGGCAACAATATGTGTATAGTCATCGGCTATGCTTAAAACAAGTTCAGCCATATTTTCAGCTAATTGATGCTCATAAAGGGTATTGTCAGAGGTCAATACATTAGTAACCCCTTCAATACAGGCCGCTTTCTCACTCATTGCGCCTAGGTTTGTCCCTGCTATAAGCACATCTATATCAAAACCTAATTTACTTGCCGCATTTATTGTTTTTGAGGTTTCTGGTTTTAGTGCACCGTTATCGTGCTCTGCAATTACAAGTGTTTTCATTTAAATCACCTTTGCCTCTGTTTTAAGTTTTTCAACTAGTTGGGCAACATCTTCAACAATAATGCCCCCACTGCGCTTAGCCGGCTCTTCTACTTTTATTAATTCTACGCGCGGTGTTAAGTCAACACCTAACGAATCTGCTGCTATGACATCGAGAGGTTTGCGCTTCGCTTTCATGATATTAGGCAGCGATGCATAGCGCGGCTCGTTTAAGCGCAAATCGGTAGTTACAATAGCAGGCAGTTTCAGAGCAACCGTTTGTAAGCCACCATCTACTTCTCGGGTAACATTAACTGTATTACCGTTTATATCTACTTTAGAGGCAAATGTACCTTGGCTGCGCTTAGTTAAAGCCGCTAACATTTGGCCTGTTTGATTGTTGTCTGAATCAATAGATTGCTTGCCAAGGATAACCAACTCAGGAGCCTCTTGCTCCACTAATTTTGCTAATAATTTAGCTATGTGCAATGACTCTAGTTTTTCATCCGTTTCGATGTGAATGGCTTTATCTGCACCTAATGCAAGTGCAGTGCGTAGCTGCTCTTGTGCAGCTTTTGCACAAATTGTTACTGCGATAACCTCAGTGGCTGTACCCGCTTCTTTTAATCGAATCGCTTCTTCTATAGCAATTTCACAAAATGGGTTCATTGCCATTTTTACATTTGCTAAGTCAACGTCACTGTTATCAGCCTTTACGCGTGCTTTAACGTTGTAATCGATCACTCTTTTTATTGGAACGAGAACTTTCATAGGAACTCCATCTATATTTAAACCTACAAGCTAACGTGTACGTCAACCTATTTATTTTATGAATTCAGACTACTTCCTGTTGACGTAAACGTCAACCTAAAATAACCTTAAAGTATTCACAGCCTGTAACATTTAATGTGCAAGTATTAAAAAGGCTGCATTGCTTATCTAATTTAGCTAAGCCCGTCATTGATTAAGAGGTTATTATGGTCGAACGTGAAACCATGGAATTTGATGTAGTTATCGTAGGCGCGGGCCCAGCAGGTCTTGCCAGTGCCATTAAACTCGCGCAATTAGCTCAAGAAAAACAACAAGAGCTGAGTATTTGTGTAGTAGAAAAAGGCTCCGAAGTAGGCGCGCATATTCTTTCAGGGGCGGTATTTGAAACTAAAGCCTTAGACGAGCTTTTACCAAACTGGCAAGAACTTGATGCGCCTATTACAACGCAAGTCTCACACGATGAAATTTATTGGTTTAATAACAGTGAGAAAGCCACCGCTCTCCCTCGCTTTGCGACCCCTAAAACATTTCATAATGAAGGCAATTACATTGTATCGATGGGGAATGTGTGCAGGTGGCTTGCAGAGCAAGCCGAAAACTTAGGCGTTGAGATATTCCCAGGCTTTAGTGCTCACTCTTTAATTATTGAGCAAGACATTGTCAAAGGGATTATCACAGGTGACATGGGTGTTGATAAAGATGGCAATGAAAAAGATGGCTATATGCCAGGTATGGAGCTTCGTGCGAAATACACGATATTTGCTGAGGGTTGTCGCGGCCATTTAGGGAAACAACTTATCAATGAGTTTGCGCTTGATAAAGAAGCTTCGCCACAACACTATGGCTTAGGCTTTAAAGAAATATGGCAAATTGATGCAAGCAAACACCAACAAGGCAAAGTCGTTCATGGTACGGGCTGGCCACTGTGTGGCGATACTAATGGCGGCTCATTTATGTACCATTGTGAAAACAATCAGGTGGTTGTAGGTTTAATTGTTGACTTAAATTACGCGAACCCTCACCTAAGTCCATTTGATGAGTTCCAACGAATGAAACACCACCCTGTGTTTAAACACACCCTTGAAGGGGGTGAACGTATTGCTTATGGTGCTCGCGCTATTGCCAAAGGCGGCCTTTATTCATTACCAAAAATGCATTTTGCAGGTGGACTATTAATAGGTTGCGATGCAGGTACACTCAATTTTGCCAAAATCAAGGGTAATCATACTGCAATGAAGTCGGGAATGGTGGCGGCAGAAGTTATTTTTAATGCACTCAACATGGGCCACGCCAATACAGATTTAGCTGAATACAAAAACGCGTTTGAAAATTCATGGGCTTATAAAGAGCTATACCAATCTCGCAATTTTGGCCCTGCGATGCATACATTGGGTAAATTTGTTGGAGGTGCGTACAACACCCTAGATCAAAACATATTCAAAGGTGCTCTGCCCTTTACCTTTAAAGATAACACGCCCGATTACGACACGCTTAAAGATACAGCTAACAGCCCTAACATTAACTACCCTAAGCCAGATGGACAAATTAGCTTTGATAAACTCTCTAGCGTATTTTTATCAAACACTAACCATGAAGAATCGCAGCCGTGCCACTTAAAATTAAAAGATGACTCAATTCCTATCTCAGTTAACTTAGTTAAATTTGATGAACCCGCACAGCGTTATTGTCCGGCTGGTGTATATGAAGTGCAAAAAATAGAAGGCGAAAACCAATTTGTCATCAACGCACAAAACTGTGTGCATTGTAAAACCTGCGACATTAAAGATCCTAGCCAAAATATTACCTGGGTTACACCCGAAGGCGCTGGCGGCCCTAACTACCCAAATATGTAACTATTTTATGCATAAAGGCGTATAAAAAACGCCTCTTTTACATATAAATTATAAACCTATCCTAAATTGCAGGGGCTTCGGCCCCTTTTTTACGTTATGCTCTTAATTAAGTTTAACAAAGTGAGAGTTTAATATGCCGTCGTCAAATGTTGTATTTCGTTTTTTAGCAGAGCCAACCGATGTAAATTTTGGTGGAAAGGTCCACGGTGGTGTGGTCATGAAATGGATTGACCAAGCGGGCTATGCCTGTGCTGCCGGATGGAGTGGTCATTACTGTGTGACTGTTTCTGTAGCTGGGGTTAAATTTAGACGCCCTATCCTTGTAGGTCAAATTGTAGAGGTAGAAGCCAAAATAGCGCATACAGGCTCAACCAGCATGCAAATATTTATTCAAGTTCGCTGTGGCGATCCTAAAACACAAAACATGGTTGAAACTAACCACTGTGTTATTAGCTTTGTAGCTATGGACGAAACAGGTTACCCAGTAGAGGTTCCTGCATTTAAAGCAGTAACAGATGAAGATAAAAAATTAGAAAACTATGCAATTAAGATGAAACAGATTGCGATAGAGACAGAAAACTTGCTTCATAAAGTATAAACGTACAATGTAAAACTCACAAAAAACCGTGTAAAAGGTACAAGTTTTATTTAGAAAACAAAAATTCAAAAAAGTTCACTCTGCTTATAAAAAATACAAAAACAACCTATATTAGCCGTAAATGTCCTTTTTACGGCTATTTTGTAATCAATTATTGTTGTTGGCATGCTCGCTGCAAATATCTAATTGTCGTTTGATAAGTTGGTCAAACATATATTATTTTTTAAAGGAGCTATACAATGATTAAAACACTTTCTCTTTCTGCAATTGCTTTAGCAACACTGGGTTTTAACTCTGCAGCACACGCTGATATTACGGATTTTGATTCTCCTCGCATTTATACAGGTGTAGGCTATGGTCAATACTCGTTTGAATTTGAAGACAGCGAAAATGACACTGAATTTGACGACGATGCACAAATGCTTAAAGGGTACATTGGTACACAGTTTAATGAACACTTTGGCCTTGAATTGGCTTATCAAAACTTTGATGAAGTAAGTGACATTGACAGTAAAGCGGAAGTTGATGGTGTATCATTAGCAGCCACTTTAGCGGCACCGCTTTCTGAAAGCTTTTCGGTATATGCTAAAGGTGGTTGGTTTGAATGGGATGCAGATGTAGAGCAAGAGCTTCCTGTTGGTAGCATTTCAGCCTCACAAGACGGCGGCGACATATTTTACGGTGCAGGTATTCAATACGCGTTTTCTAGCAATGTTCAAATGCGTTTAGAATACGAACGTTACGAATTAGATGATGACATTGACCCAGAAATGGACGTAGCATCAGTGTCAATTCAATACATGTTTTAAGAATAATTAAATTAAAGTTAAGGGTGGGCCATGTGCTCACCTTTTTTAATTAACCCATGTTTACCCGCCACCTTGACCTTTGTTTTAGATGCATATAAACCATACGGTCTAAAATATTACTCACTAACTGTACTGCTATAACTCATAAATAGAGGTAGAATACTCCCCTATTTTTTAAATAAATAAGCATTATGAGCGAATATAGCATTTCGGCAGTTGGTCACATTCAGTCTCCCTATAAACAAAAGTTTGCAATACCTAGACAACCCCGTTTAGTACCTCAAGCAAAAGCCAAACTTATTTTTACCACTGAGTTTAACCGCGAAGAGTTTGTGCGTGGTATTGAAGAATTTAGCCACATTTGGTTATTGTTTAGATTTCATGAAACTGCTGATAAAGGCTACTCTGCTATGGTGCGCCCTCCACGATTAGGCGGAAATGAGCGTAAAGGGGTATTTGCAACCCGTGCTACGTTTAGACCCAACGCTATTGGTATGAGTGCTGTAAAACTTGAAGGTGTAGAGTATAAAAATGGCCAACTTAGTTTACTGCTTGCTGGTATAGATTTACTCGATGGCACGCCTATTGTGGATATAAAGCCTTATTTACCGTATTCAGATGCAATGCACGACGCCAGTGCCGGCTTTGCCGATACCCGCCCAGAAACACAAATGAGCGTTGAGTTTACACCCGAGGCAATTGACTTTATTGCGACACAAACACACTACCCTGAGCTTAAAGATTTTATTGCTAATGTACTAAAACAAGACCCACGCCCAGCTTATAAAAAACAAAAACAAGGCGAGCAAAGTTATGGCATGACGCTTTATAATTATAATATACGCTGGCAAGTCAACGGCGAGCATAACTTAGTAACAAGTATAGAAAATACCTAAAAAGTGCAGTTAGCGCTTTAGTGTAAAAGCAAGCGCTGGTAAACTTAGCGCCCTATTAAAAAGAACATATTACTTAATTTCGGAAAAATCATGCGTACCAGTCAATATATACTCGCAACACTTAAAGAAACGCCATCAGATGCTGAAATTATTTCGCATCAATTAATGCTTAGAGCCGGTATGATCCGTCGCGTCGCTTCGGGTTTATATACTTGGTTGCCCTCTGGTTTACGCGTACTTCGTAAAGTAGAAAATATTGTTCGTGAAGAAATGGATAAAGCCGGTGCAATAGAGATGCTTATGCCGGTAATTCAACCTGCCGATTTATGGCAAGAGTCTGGCCGTTGGGAACAATTTGGCCCTGAGCTGGTACGATTTAATGACCGTCATAATCGTGAATTTGCGCTTGGTCCTACTCATGAAGAAGTGATCACCGATTTTGTTCGCAAAGAAATTAGCAGTTACAAACAACTGCCTGTTACTTTGTACCAAGTACAAACTAAAGTACGTGATGAAAGACGCCCTCGTTTTGGTGTAATGCGTGCGCGTGAATTTACGATGAAAGACGCCTATTCATTTCACTTAAGTGAAGCGTGTTTAGACGAAACCTATCAAGTTATGCATAAAGCATACTGCAATATTTTTGAACGTTTAGACTTAGAGTACCGCCCTGTGCTTGCTGATACAGGCTCTATTGGTGGTAGCTTGTCGCATGAGTTCCATGTACTTGCTGAATCGGGTGAAGATGCAATTGCCTTTAGTGATGCAAGCGATTATGCAGCTAACATTGAAAAAGCAGAAGCGCTAGCACCAACTCAAAGTCGTCCTGAGCCTTCTAAAGAGCTTAAAGCGTTTCCTACACCGAATGCTAAAACAATTAGCGAGCTTAAAAAGCACTACGGTGTTAAACCACACCGCGGCGTTAAAACATTAATTGTGTACGGAGCACCAGATGAAAACGGTCAACGTGGTTTAGTTGCTCTCGTACTGCGTGGCGATCATGAGTTAAACGAATTAAAAGCAGAAAAGCACCCACTGGTTGATTCACCGCTAGAAATGGCAACTGAGGCCGACATAGTTGCTGCCGTTGGCGCAAAGCCTGGGTCACTTGGCCCTGTGGGCTTAACAATGCCTATTATCGTTGATAGAACTGCTAACGTAATGGCTGATTTTGTAGCTGGTGCTAATAAAGATGACGAGCACTTTAGCGGAATTAACTGGGATCGCGATGTTAAAGAATATCAAGTTGCTGATATTCGTAACATTGTTGAAGGCGATCCAAGCCCGTGTGGACAAGGCTCTTTACAAATTAAACGCGGTATTGAAGTTGGCCATATTTTCCAACTGGGTACTAAGTACTCAGAAGCCATGAAAGCAGGCGTACTGAGCGAGTCGGGTAAAAACCAAGTAATGACGATGGGTTGTTACGGTATTGGTGTATCGCGCATTGTAGCAGCGGCTATTGAGCAAAATAATGATGATTACGGTATCATTTGGCCACAATCTATCGCCCCATTTGATTTAGCGATAGTGCCAATGAACATGCATAAGTCGCATCGTATTCCTGATATTGCTAATAATCTATATCAAGGTTTGAAAGATGCCGGCCTCGATGTTTTATTTGATGACCGTAAAGAGCGCCCAGGCGTTATGTTTAACGACATGGAATTAATGGGTGTACCTTATACTTTAGTTATTGGTGAGCGTAATCTTGATGAAAACAAGGTTGAGCTTAAAAATCGCCGCACCGGTGAAAAGTTAATGGTTGATTTAGACACCGCAATTGAGACTATCAAAGCGGCTGTTAAAGGTTAATAACATCTACGCTTAAGCACACTACGAGGCCGCATTTAAACATGCGGCCTTTTTTATATGCCTTTAATCGTAATGTATATAAGAGCCGCTCGGCTAATCGCCTCTTCTAACACAATAAACTTTTAATTGCTTGGCATAAGATAATTGTCATGGAGGCTTCGCTAAAGTGTCTCATAAGTGTCATTAGATTTATCTACAGTGTTTAATTATTACACTATGGATGACGGGCATGACAAACAATCAACAGCGCAAAAAGCAGCATTATCCAGCCGTTTGGATATCGGATGTTCACTTAGGGTATAAAGACTGTAAAGCCGACTATTTATTAGATTTTTTAAACTCAATTGAATGCGATACGCTTTATTTAGTGGGTGATATTGTTGATTTATGGTCGATGAAACGGCACTTTTATTGGCACCCATCCCATTACCAAGTGCTTAGTTGCATTCAACAAAAAGCCCTTGACGGCACCCGCGTAATATATATACCTGGCAATCACGACGAGACCTTTCGCCACTACATAAATCAAACTTTATTTGGTGTAGAAGTCCACCAGCAGTTTATTCACACAACTAAAGCCAATAAGCGCTTTTTGCTGCTACACGGTGATGATTTTGACTCGGCAACCCGCTACAACAAGCTAATTAGTATTGCAGGCGATGCAGGTTACGACTTGCTACTGTTTTTAAATCGTTGGACTAACCGCGTTCGTAAAGTGTTTGGCGGTAACTACTATTCGCTTGCTGCGTGGATAAAAGCACGCGTACATAAAGCCCGTGAAGCCATTTCTGCTTTTGAAGATGCCGCTATTCATGAGGCAAAAAAACAAAAGGTCGATGGCATTATTTGCGGACACATCCACCACCCTAAAATTAAAGTGGTAGATGGCATAGTGTACTGTAATGATGGTGATTGGGTTGAAAGCTGTACCGCATTAGTTGAGCAACCAAACGGAAAAATAGCGCTGTTGCATTGGTCTGATACGCAAAAAGTACTTGATACAGCCGATGTAACCAGCATAGTTAAACCTATTCAAACTGATACCAAACCAAATAAGTCAGCAGCGTAACTGCTGACTTAGCCAATTTAGTTTAACCAGGTTAATAGCCTATTTTTAAGCGTTTTAGGCTTTATTGGCTTGGTAATATAATCATTCATGCCAGCGGTGATACAGCGTTCTCTATCGCCTTCCATAGCACTTGCGGTCATAGCAATAATTGGGATACTAATATACTCAACCCCCGCTTTAGCATTTCTTATCTCGCTGGTGGTATCGTAGCCATCTAGGTTAGGCATTTGGCAGTCCATTAAAATTAAGTCAAACGGTTGCTCTTGATTAAATTTAAGTGCAGAGAGCGCTTCTATGCCATCATTGGCACAGGTAATTTTTATACCAGTGCGTTTTAAAATGGCTTTAGCTACCTCAATATTGATCATGTTGTCATCAACCAATAATACATGATACCGCGATAACTCCGGCTCTGGCTCTAAGTCATTTGGTTGTTTGGGTGCGGTTAAAACAAACTCACTATTAGCGCCAAAAATACTGCCAAGCTTATAAGTAAATTGATCTTGCGTGAGCGGTTTGTGCAAAATGTGGCTATGATCGGGAAACACTTTTTTAGATTGTTTATTAACCACCATGTCTCGCAATATAAGCACGTATTTTTTATCTGCCTTTTCGCAATAGCTTATTAGCGCATTAACTTGCGGGTGCTCGTCATCAATAATCAGTAAATCGGCGTCAAACTCACTGTGCTCGCTAAAATAGTCGAGCCGTGTAATGCGGCTTGGCAGAATTTTACAGGTTTGGGTTAGTAAACCACACACGTTTTTAAATACGTTATCACGTGCAATAAGTGCTGCCACGCTTACCTCTTTTGCAAGCTCAATACCCGTATTAAGTTTTTTCTGTTGCGCCACATGTAATTCTACCGTTGCAACAAATGTGCTGCCTACTCCTTTCTCACTGTTCACAGTGATATTGCCACCCATTAACTGTGCCAGCTTTTTACAAATAGATAACCCTAACCCCGTACCACCAAAATGGCGCGTCGTGCTTGAGTCCTCTTGAGTAAACACATCAAAGAGTTTATCTATGTTTTCAGGAGCAATACCAATACCAGTGTCTTTAATTATAAAGCTCATTAAAATTTTACTGTCGGTAATGTATTTAGAGTTTAGGGTTAAACTTACTTCGCCTTTATGCGTAAACTTAAACGCATTATTGATTAAATTAATTAAAATTTGCTTAAGTCGGTGGCTATCTCCGATAACCATTCTATCAATAACATTTTGGGTATTTAAAAACACCTCTAACCCTTTACGCTGACCTTGAAGTGCAATCGAATTAATCATATCGCTGCAAACCGAGATTACGTCAAACGAGTGATTATCAATATCTAACTTACCCGCTTCAATTTTAGAAAAGTCTAAAATATCGTTAATTAAATTCATTAACGAGTGAGCGCTGTTATTAGCCAATTTTAAATAATGCTGTTGTTGCTCAGAGAGGCTGTCTTCTTTTAGCATTTCAAGCATGCCTAAAACACCGTTCATAGGGGTACGTATCTCGTGGGAAATATTAGCTACAAAGTCACTTTTTGCTTGGCTTGCAGCTAGTGCCTGATCAATTGCTCGCTCTAGCTCTACAGTACGCTGAGTTACCTTAAGTTCTAACGTGCTATTGAGCCCCTGTAACTGTGATTGAATGTACTTTAACGAGCTAATATTACGTAAAATAGCAGCAACTTGATAACGATTGCTAAATACATCAAATACACTGGTAAGCGTAATTGAGTAATATTCTTTTTTGCCATCATCAGTATACACCGCTTCAAATGGCATTTTAGAACCCTGCTCAATGGTTTCTCTAATACAGTCTTTGTCTTCATCTGCAAGGGTAAATAAGTCATTAAAGCGGATGTTGTCATTACCGAGCCTAGTTGCAAATACCTTTTTAGCGGTTTGGTTACAATGAATAATAGTTTCATCATTGTCTATGGTAAAAATGGCATCGAGTGAATTTTCAATTACTTTATTATTTTGCTCTGTTAAAGAGTTTATCAGCAGCTTGCGGTTAATATAACGCTGGTACAATAACGTAATAATAATAAATATGGTAAAAAATGAAGCAATAATAGCAATAAAGCTTTCTCGCCTTTTTGCAACGCGTTCAATTAACGTTTTTGAATCAATAGAAACCGCAAGCTCTAAAGGCAGCATGGCAATATCGCCTTCAAAACTTACTCGTTTATTTAAAAAATACTGCTTTGGTATATCACCTATTAACAAGGTTTCGTGTAAATTCATGTTTTGTGAAGGGCTAAATTCATCACCCCACGTTTTGCCTTGGTTAAATTCAAAACCAAAACGTAAATCAGGGTTTGGATGGTATAAAAACTCGCTTTCATTGTTAAGCAGGTAAATATTAACCCCAGGAGGGAGTTCAAAAGTTAAACTTTCAAACAATTTATCGGCAGAATAATTTGTCACCAAAATAGCAAATACTTGCTTTAAGTTATCAAAAACAGGTTTAGCTACACGGTATGTGCTTACAAAGGGCTTTTGTATTTCACCGTTTTCACGATTGTAATTAATTGGCGATATATACACGCTTTTTTCATCAAGCATACTGGCTTTAAGTACATAATCTCGCCCCCCTTTTTTTTGTAATTGCGCGCCCTCAAGTCTATTTATATCTCCTAGCATGCGATCAACACGTACTATTTCTTGGCCGTTTTCTGCCAGCATAATGTATCGTGCTTGCAAAATAGAATCGTCTGTACGCATAAACCCGCTAAAAATATCCGCAAGGCGGTCTTGCCATACAGCAATGGGGGTCTGTAAAAGTGGGTCAATTAATTGATTGTCGGTTGCTCTAGAAATACCTTGAATGGGTGGAGTCGCGTTTAAAAAGCGAATAGCGGTAATACTGTCGTTTAAATGATTTTTTAAAGACGCCGCTTTTGTTTCAAGCTCACGACTAAGCTCATTGTGCGCATCGCTGTATATTTCCGCACGCACTTTTTGTTCAAACACATACGCTGAAGGCAATGCAATAACTAAAAAAACAATAATAGCAACAATTAATAATTTATTACCTCTTGCTGCTGTTATAAATACATTCCTTTTTAACATTTACCTTCACCACTGAATCTTTCTAACTACAGTATAGTGTATTGAAAGCTAAAAAAGGAGCCCAAAACTAGCTACTTATCGTTATTAACAATAAAATTTTTAATAATTAAAGTACTAATGTATTAGGCAAAACAAATAACCAACTCAAAGAGTTAACCCAAGATGAACAAGCGCTCAATCGAGGAGCTACTTAGGAGTCTTCTGGTTATGCAAACCTTCTTTGACAACAAATATGGCTATTGTCATACAAACGAAAAACCCTCCTCCTATACAAATATAGTTGATTATTGGGCTAGACTCAGTGTCTAAAGTCATCGAAAAAAGGCCATAGCTCAATATAAATAAAGCGATTAAAGATGAAATAATTATTACTGTGATGTTTTTCATTCTATTACCCCTGTTTCTTTGGCGACATTTTTTAAATTATTCAAAAATTGAATCGATTCATGTGTTATGTCTTTAATAATAAACTTAGACTCTATCTCAAGATCGTCTTGATCTATGTCATCGTTACTAACAGTCTTTAAAAAAACAGCTTTTCCTTCATTGTGCAGCGTAATTTCAGTCGGTAATTGATCTGTGTCGTACTTGAATTTACGCATAAAGTCTATTAAAGGCACATCTAAAAAACCAACAAACGCTTTACCAAAATAAGTATCTTCTCGCGCTCGTTCTAACAGCCAAGTATATTCGGTAGATGATAAAAGCTGATTTGGGAATGCACTCGTTTTAACTGTTTGTACTTTATCACCATCTAAATACCCTACAAATAAATTATCCCCTTCCTTTTGATAGGCAATGTAGTTATTAGGGTCATTTTTAGGATCTAAGCTCATTTCATAAATTTGCTCTTTAGTAAATCCTGGGGCATGTTGTAACATGCCCGTTAAAGCTTTATCACTGTTTTCTTTATTTACTGCATAATCTAACCTGTATGCGATATTTTTTTGATGATCTAAAATATATTGCCCATCATCTTTAACAGTCATTTCTGTAAATGTTTTATTTGGCAAAATATAATCTGTGCGCAGGTATTTATCGGTTACCTTTATTTTAATAAATGCGAAATGATTTAACTCTTTAGTGACTTGATAATTAAGTGTTAAGTTATTTTTCGCGTTGGCATAACCACATACAATTACAGTTAAAATGATTATTAATTTTACTATGTTTTTCAAAGTTTCATCCTTAAAATTTAGGAGTTAAAAAGCGATGTAACCACGCTATATTAAGCTGTTGTTAGCGCCTATATTAAAGTATCAAATACATTAAATAGACATAACTTTTTCTAGGTTCATAACAAGTATAATGAGTATAAATAAAAAAACGAATAATCCCACATGAAGCTTAAGTGGGTAAACCATTTGACTTGTTCTGTCTAACGATACTGGATATTTATATTTTAATAATGAAAACACAAGTGTTTTACTATCAACACTCCAATGAGACAGTGGGATACTCTGCCCCTTTGTTGTATTAAATACTAGTGAGATTAAATGCGACCTTTTAGTTTTCCTGGCAGACCCTTCAACTGAGTCGTAATCGTAATTCCATTTAGCCTCAATGCTAATAATATCCTGCTTAGTTAGTGTACGTGGTGTTTTATCAGTAAATAATAGTGCGGGTAAATAAAGCTCGTTATCATTTACTAGAATGGAGCTTAGAGGCGCTGTTTTTATAAAATAGTATTTATTACAAACAATAGCCCTAGCAAAGTAATAACTTACATAAGTTATTACTAAAAATGCAAAAGATGATTTCCAATTTTGTGATGAATAAGCAATAAATAGCGTAAGCAAAGCAAAACACACGACGATAAAATGAACTAAGTTTTTCTTACTATCAGGGAGCGGTAGCGCGCACCTAAGTATGGGAATATTATTTTTAGCCTCCGCGTTACCCAAAATAGTATGTTGCGGAAATATTTTTGTAAATTTGCTTACCGTTGCTGAGTTTGTTTTTTCAGCCTCGGCCTCTTCTCGTTTTGCTGTATAAACGCGCTCAACGGTTGAAAGCGTTCTTACTACTAGCTGCGCTTGTTTAGCTTGCTTGAAGCACCTAAACGTATAAGTGCTCAATTTCCCCTCTGCTGAAGTGTAATTAATATCAATCACGCTAATAGCTTTATCTGCTCTAAACGAGCTTGTGTTTATACTGTTTGTATCAATGGTGTGGTGACTATACGTGAAGAGTTCTTTCTTAAAAAAATAAGCACCTAACTTTATATCTATTTGATTCTTGTGTTCATCAAACTTTAACCGATGTTGAAACATCAAAAGCGCAAAAATGAATAAAACGTCAAGTCCATCGCTTGTATCAAAAATCAAGCCTTGACTTAAAACACCTAGTACAAGCCCTGCTACAGTTAGCCAAATGAATAGCCATTTAATCGTTTCTAATAGTGATTTTAATATAATTGAATTAGCCAAAATTCCCTCTTTGAATAAAAAAGTATGCTTAATTGCAAGCTCTCATAACATATAAATACTTAAAGTAGTCGAAAAACAATTAGCTAGAGGCAACAATGATTATCCAACCGTCTTCTTTGGTAAGTTCAAATACACAGCCGTCAGACACGAATGTTTTTTCACCAGACTGGGCTCTTATGTCAACCTGTGCATAATTAGATTTCGATTCAGTTGATAATTTTTGAGATAAAACCTCGAATTCAGGGCTTGTTACATACTTTTGAAATTTTTCTGCCTTTTTACTCAAGTATGCGATAGCGCGTTTTTTTGCGTCATCCGTATCTTTAAAATGCTTTGGTACAAAAGACATCAAGGTATCAATGTCTTTATCAGCTTTTGCTTGTCTAAACTCTTCGCATTTTTTTATAAATAATGGATCTTGATTATCCTTGGCAGGCAAATTAACGTTAGATTCATCAGCAAAAGCTGCTGTGCTTAAAAATATGATGCTAGAAAGCGCTATTAATTGTGATTTCATTTCAAATCCTTTGTTAACGAAACAAATAAGGGGGATGTTGTGTAAATATTGAGTTTTTCACTTTTATTGTTTTGTTCTGTAGCAGTCGCGTTCATAGTAAATTCAAAGCCGCCCTCTACTGGTTTCCAAGTAAAACTATCTACTTCTGGAGGACCAGATAAAATTCGACCTTCTTTATCTATACATGCGACCCCCCCTAATAAGGTATCTTCGTTTTCTAGCGCCCATAAGTCCTCTCCCATCACAGCCAATAGCATGGTGCAGTTATGCTTACTACCCTCAATGCTTACATCATAGATTAACATGCCATCACCAGATTCAAACTTAATTTAATCTTCAATAACCCCAGTCAATAAGTGGGAGTCTACACACCCTTGTAAAGCTAATGAACTGAGCAATACACACATTGTTTTTTTAACATAACGTTCCTTTTATATACTCTTAATTATTTTTACGTTCACTTTTTAGCTTTTTATAAAGATCATCGGCTACAGCTGTGGCTTTACCGATAATGCTATAAGAGTCATCTTTTAAAAATGCGTCAATTGACTCTTTTTGCAAATTTTCTTCGTACCAATATTTAAACTCTTTGTATGATTCTAAATCACTTATTTTATTTTTTAACTGTTGCACATTCTCAACTTTGTTTTGATATGCAAAAGCACGTAAAACAAAAGATTTAAGCGTACTATCAACACTTAGCTCTATTTGGCTATCATCGGCTATGTAACTTTGGAATAATCGAATGCCATCTTTGTAATAAAGAGAAATATAATCAGTGGTTGAGCTTATTTGTACCTGTTTGTTATTAAAGGCATAAATGCCATAAAACTCTTCGTCTAAATTATCTACATAAAAAGGCCCCTTAATATGTAAGTAATCAGGCATGACAACCTTTAGCGATATAACGTGTTCTTTTTTGATACTTGAATAGTTACTTTCACCATATACATTTTGTAAGCTAAACCAGCCTGTACCAACATCACTAGGCACAATAAAACTAGCATTAGTAGCATCTATATAATCCAACTGTATTGTTGGGCCATCTGCAAAAACTAATGCAGTACCACTTTCTAAATTTACACCAGTTATTAATACTTTATCGCCCTTGACTACATTTCTAGTCGGAATACCTGTAATAACTGGTGTTTTTGGATGCAGTAGTGTGGCATCAATACTGTTGGTTTTATAGCCATCTATAGCTAGAAAAAATGTAATGGGTTCTCCGCCCAACGCTACCTTTGGATAATTAGGTATAACAAATTCAATTTTATTCTCTGATGTAATCGTCACTGGTAAATTAACAACTGGCTGTTTATCATCCTCTTTTAACATTACCAAATGTGTCGCATCATCTTTTAGGTTTTCTGCATTTAAATTAGCAGGGAAAAAAGGCCTAACTTTGTTAATAAATACTGCTTGGTCACTATGAGAGTATGTCGCAGAACGAATCACTGGTGTATTTGATGGGTATAACTTATTTATAGCAATTAGTTTTTCTAGTGGCTGAGAGTCATTTTCATCAAACAAAAAGTCACCATCGTCGTCAGTGTCTAAAAAGTTAGGGATGCCATCACCATCAAGGTCATAACGGATAAACTCAACTAAGTTTAATTCTTCTGAATCTAAAATTGCATTATTGTCACTATCTAAGTCTATAAAGGCTGGTTTTTTATCCCCATCTAAATCGTAGGTTTGTTCTATAGCATCAGTAATGCCATCATCATCACTATCTAAATCAAGCCAGTTTGGAGTACCATCATTGTCAGCATCATGGCTAGGGCTAAAGTTAGCTGTATAAATATGGTACTCATTTCCATCGGGTATTTTATCATCATCGGTATGTTGGCCAAGGTGGTTCATTCCCAAAGCAAGCTCTTTGTTTGTAGGAACGGCGTCTTTATCTATATCAATAAACGCATGTACCGTATATGTAAAGCTATCTGCACCTAAGTTGTTTCTATCAGTAATACTTAAATTATATTCACCCGCTTGCTTGGGCGAGAAGGTAATAACCTGACCAACTTTACCAAAGTGTTCAATGTTTGTTGGTATAGAAGAAATAACATCGCCATTATTATTAATAATCGTTAAAGACGGTGTAAAACGTTAATCATCTTTAAAAAGTATAAACGTCACCGATAAGTCTTCAAATAGCATTGAGCTGAGGATGTTAAATTTAAAATCATCTATATCTACATTTTTAGCAATAACCCCCGCCGCTTTAAAAGGTATATTCCCAACTGGATTTGCTTGGCCAACGTTATTATTAAACTCTTGTTCTTGAACAACCGACATTGTAGTTTTAGCAGCATCAAACGGGTAATCATCGTGTTCATCAGGCACGCCATCGCCATCTTCATCTTTGTTTTGCCATGTACCTATATGGGTGGTTGGCTGGATATTTTTTGCATGTGAATTTGGTGTATAGGTTAGCGTGCAAAAAGCACTGCTAACACTTAAAAGCGAAAGATATATTAGTGGTGTTTTCAAGAGTCCATCCTTGTTTAATTATCCAATTTTTATAATTTAGTGCTGATAACGCTAAAAGCTAAAAAAGATGTGTATTAAGTACTTATATAATAAATACTTAATACACATCCTTAAGATTAGCATAGTGCGCGTGGCTGTTTTCCAACTAGCGAAAATGTTATCTATCTTTATTTTTAGCATTGCAATAATCACCAACTTAGCTTTTTAGCATTAACTAAGTTGGTTATATTATATTTTTAAAATACCTTAATTTGCATCAGACAGCCTTTCAACTAACTCAACACGACGGTTAAGCTCTCGCCCTAATTCATTTTTATTAGTCGCTGCCGGAGAGTAAGGCCCAACACCTTGAGGGATTAACCTTGTCTTGGCAATGCCATAATCAGCTATCAACGCTTTAACTACCGCATTAGCCCTTCGTTTAGAAAGGTCTAGATTATATTCTGCAGATCCTTTGTCGTCTGTATGCCCAACTACATACAAACTCAATTTTTTATTTTTTTCAAGAACTTGTGCTATCACATCTAAAGATTGCTTAGATTCAGGTTTTATAACTGCTTTATCATAGTCAAACAGTACACCATAAATAGACGCTTTACCCTTTTGCTTGAGCTGCTCTAGTACTTTATCACTATTTGTTTCTATTAACCCTGTTAATAGTGGCTCGGTTCTCATAACTACAAGTTGTATACGAGAGTCACCTTTATAGTTGCCTATGAAAAATGCTACGTAAGTAGTCTGCCCTTCAAATGTGCTTTTCATTACGTTATATCGCGGCTGATGCCAGTAATTGTAGACCTGTGATATAGAAATAGTATCCCCTAATTTTTGTACCTCAGGTCTATAACCACACCTAGATTTTTGACAAGCAAATATGGTTTCAAACCCTTCTTTTACTAACGCACTTAGATAGTTATGATAAATTTTAAGTGTTGACACATTTTTCACAACATAAGTAATTTGTGTTAAATCGCCAGTTACATCAAGTGTTGGAAGCTTTCTGGTCTTTTTATCAACAGTACCAATAGGTAAGCTGAATTCTTCATAATCTACTTGTTCGTAATATTCAATATAACTGCCTGGATAACGACTAATTAACGGATGGTCAGCCGACCCACCTATATCTTTGCGAGGGGGTTTTGTTATTTTTGTGTCATTTTGTTTTTTAAATGCATTAAAATCGGCCGTGATAAGGCCTGTTTCAATGTCTTTTATATCCACAGAGGTTAATAGCACTTTTGTTTCATTATTATGTTGTCCTACGAATAATGAAATTGCGGCTTTAAGTTCGTCACCTCCTTTTGTAGCAAAAATATAATAAGGCTTTTTATAGTAGTTATAAGCTTTAAAATAACTAGTCTTTTCTGATATCAATCTACCATTATTATATTTCCCAGAATTGCACTCACTTAAAGAACACCTGTAAATTACCTCAAAGCCCGCATCTTTTAAGGCGTTTTCATAGTTTTTTGTAACCTTTAACGAAGCTACATTTTTTATCTCATATGCGTAATGAGCTGTATCACCAATAAATTTTGTAAACTCAAACTGCTTAGATTTTTCTGCATTAGGATCAAACTTTGTCATTAACTGAGTTTCTTCACCCGCTAGAGTAACTGAATCATCTAGCTTTGCTTTTGGATATGGTGACAATAATGGCTTTGCATGTACACTTGATACACCAATTAGATAAATTATAAATATTTGGAGTATTTTTATAACTTTATTATTCATTAAAATTCCTTTTTTTATAGTTCTGTTCTAAAAAATTAGTTTATTTAGAAAACGTTAAATATTCTAATACTTTAACTCGTAAATTAAAACTTAACATATTAGTATGCATGGGTATTTTTTTATATTACAAAGCCAATGCAATTGGCTTTGAAAAGCCACTCATATCCGCTAGCCATTTTTTAATTAAGTTCTCATATTAACTTAATTAGAGCTAGGTTTTAACACGACATGAAACCTGTTAAGTTACCTAGCCTATTTAACTAGTTTCCACAGCGATTTTGAAGCGCTCTAATATTAGCTACTTACTAAAACTCGGCAAGGTACATCGCTATTATAGGGAAGTTAGCTAAAATGCCAGAAACGCGTAAGAATATATAGCCGATACTAGAGCCCCCTCCTTCAAATGATTTTTTATAAATTAATGGGTAATCAAAGTAATACAACAAATACAAAACATTAAACAACCCCACTCGGTTAACGTTCAACTCAATGTTTTCGCCTGTTTTAAGGTTTATAAAAGCCCTATTTAGCGCAGCATTTACTTGAATTTGTGTATCAGATACATGAGTAATAAAACTGTAATTAAATAATACCGACTCGATTTCATCCCTTTTGAATAGTCTGCTTTGTTTTAATGAATCATTTATAAATGGGTTAACTTTAATTTTATCTTTACTTATGGTCATCACGTGTTTTGAACTAAACCCAAACTTGCGCCATATAAGAATACGTTTTAAAAATAGGGTACCAATAAGAAGCGGTAAATAAACAACTAAGCTAGCTAAGCTATAGCTGTCAACTAACCAAAGTCCGGCTAACAATGAAAGCGTAATTAAAGTTGCGCTAAATAATAACTCTATTGGAAAAGACAAATGACATAATAAACGCAATAAAGGAAGTTTAATTTCACTCGTTGGGCATAAGGTATCTTGCTCTTTAAAGTGAACATTTTTAAACCATTTTTTATCGTCTAGACTGGATGGCTGTTCATTATTAGTCATATTTAGCTTCTTAATAAGTTGACTATTACACTCTCTTGACCACCTATAAACCTAGGCTGGGTATTATCAAAAGGATAATCGTCCTGTTCGTCAACCACACCATCGCCGTTTTCATCTTTGTTTTGCCACGTGCCTACATGTGGTGGCGATTGAATTGCTTTTGCTTTAGCCGGGGTTGTATGACTTAGCAAGCTAAAAGCGCTGCTTACGCTCAATAGTGAGAAGTAGATAAGGGGTATTTTCAAAAGTTCATCCTTGTTTGTTTAGTCCGCTAAAGTATTTATTGATTGCCTAAAATTTATTCTTTTTTAGTTCATGAGGTCATCGTACCTAATTTAATACAACCATTCAAACTTACATACCTATAGGCACCTACTTATTGATAGCTTTTGCAAACCAATCATGTATGGCGATACTGTATTTTCTTGGTAAGTTATAACCTAAACAAATCGCGCCAGATTTAGTTAGCAGGTAAGTCCTTCGCGCGACTTTGGCAGCGCCCCAAACATCGCCTAACTTTATAACTTTGTTTTTGACCCCAGTAGCTTTAACTATTAAATCGCCATTGCTTAGGCTAAACCGCTTACGGCCAATAACTAATGAACTTAAATACCCCCCAAGCACAATGAGTATTACTGATAAAACTGACTGTAGAGCGGCTGGTAAATATTGTGCTCCTATAAGGTGTGCATGATTAAATAAAAACCAAATAGTAAATAATGTAAACAACCAAATTAGCATTAAGTACGAGCAAAATTGCGGTGATGTAACGGGTCTGGCAGTTATTATTAACTCACCACCGTTACTTTGTTTATAGTAACGGTCATTAGGAATATCAGCAGACTCTGTGCTTTTAGTTTTTAAACCATCAATACTTAATTTATGCCTACGATTTCCAGCAACTAGCGCCAAATCAGTATCAAAATGCGCCTCTAAAAAAGCAACTGATTTTAAAATATCTGAAAGTGTCGCAATATTCATTGTGAGCTCTGGATAACTAAAAAACTTCATTGAAAAATGCTCTAGTACTGGGTTTTCTGGATCAAAGAATTTTTCAAACTCACCTGTTGTAAAACCACTTACTTCAACAAGGGATAACTGTGAATTAATAATATGCGTTTTTTTAGTAACAAAGCCAAGCCAAGAGCGTGTACTCACAATATCTTTATTTTTAGCGTTGAGTATTACTTTATTGACTTTTAATACCGGCGTGCACAGCACCAAACCCAATAAAATTATTATACTGGACCAAACCAACTCACCTGTTTCATATATACCTATAACACCTATATAAATTAGCCACGCGCCTAAGCACATTAACAAAAAGTGAAAGATAACCCCTGAGACACCGCCATTATCTGTAAATATTAGCTGCTCATTGCTTTGTTTTTGTAATTTGTAACTCATTGATACACCAACACGACAAATGAATTTTTAATGATGAAAAAGGAAGGCTAAGCCTTCCTTATTGAGTTTAAGGTTTTTGACCTAAATACCACCGGCCATTTTTAAACTGCTCAAATGCACAAATACTTCTTTTAAGCTTGTCCATTTTTCCTGCCTTGTACTTAATATTAATGATTTTAACTTTATGGCCTCGGTGTTCTTTTTTTTCTAAATCGTTATCAAATTCTAGTAATTCATACTCAACAACTGGATCATTACCAAACGTTTTTGTATGATCCTCAAACCAGCTTTTCTCAATTTTATCTTCCATATTTTTTACTGATTCAGGTAATAAATAAAAAAACAGTGCGGGATCATTTTTTAAATAACTGTTTACCATATAATCTTTACATACTGATTTTAAATTTTCATCTGAACCATCTTCAAGTCCATGAAAACGCTCCATTGCAAAAGCTGATGCACTAAATAAACACCCTACTATGGCCGTTATTAATGTTTTATTTTTCACGTTTATTCCTTGTGTTTATTGTTTTTATAATCTTTATGTCAATTTAACTCAGTTACAGTAACACTAAACGCCTATTAAGCTAAGTATGTTTGCACAACAACCATGGTTGTAAGTACAGTTACAAAAAGTGCGGTAAACATGACTGCTATAGCCTTAATGACTGGTGGAAATAAATAAGATACTTCAACAGCTGTTCTTTTAGTCATTACTTCTATCATTTCAGGCAGCATAAAAAGGTTTATACGATTAATTGTCAGTGTGTCTTTATTAGTAAATAAAAATGTAGCATGAGTAAAAAATGGGAGTTTAATATTTTCATGGCGACTAACCGTTCCGCGAATACGCTTTACTATAGTGTAATCAAACTTACCCACAGTTAACTCTTCAATATCCCGATAGTAAAATTTTTTATTTACACTGCCAGCACCTTTTAATTCAAAATAGTCATGATAGAGGGTAATTGATTGTTTGTTACCGCGTTTAAAAAACAGAAACGCGATTAAAACAGCAAAGTAAAAGCCGGTAAAATAAAGTACAACATATTCAGGCCTATTATTAGTATCGTACACCCTACCTTCACTTATAAAAAAACAGGTTAATAAAAACCCAACAATGTAAGCTACTACACTGTGTAGGTAGAGTTGCTTTTTAGTGAAGTTTTTTAATAGAGGGTACGTTGTTAAATCGGCCTTACTATCTTTCTCAAGGCGTTCATCCGCGCTATATGAGTTAGTAAATCGCCTAAATTTGTTACACAAAAAGTCCATAAAGCCTCTTTTATAAAATCAAAGTTCCCCTTTGACGGATTAGATAAAAAATAACAAAATCATTAAGAAAAAAGTAATTAACAATAAAAAATACAGTGGGAATTTTGTAATTAATGAAGTTTTTAAATCAATACTTACACCATGCTTCTCTTTTAACCAATCTACAAATTCAGGAAGCTGTAATATCGATAAGCGATTAAAAACCTGTTTTTTATTGTTCTGGTATTCAATTACCGCCCCGGTAACAATTTTAAAATCAGTACTTTTAGTCGGAAATGCTTTTACCGTTACTTTAACCGGCTTAGTAAATTCAATGGTTTCTACACAGCCTGTATGTTTATCTACGGTTAAATCTTTGGCACATTTAATACTATGGTTAACCCATATAACAAAGCGGATTGTATTTATGAGTAATAAATTTAAAACTATTGATTGGATTAGTTGTGGATCTGAATAGGTAGGATATTTATTGGGGGTAAGGTCTATGCCGATTAATCCAAAAATAACGGCAACAAGTGTATTTATTACAAAAAACATCAACCACTGTTTTGTTGTTTTTTGTGGCCAGCGCCCCGTATTTTTTAGTTTATAATTATCATTATGTGCAAAAACAGGCATGTTTTTTACATTGTTATATATATAGTGCGAGAGTGAATCTTTCACGTTTTAAAGGTTCCTTCTTCTAGCGTATTGCGATGCAGTAAAAACTATTTAGCTAACCAATTTACAATGAATATTCAAACTCTACAGGGCCAACAGTTCTTGCTTCATAACTTACACCATGATCCGCCACTAATTCACCATGAAAATTAAGCGTGGCTTTATTTCCACCAATAAATTTAAGTGTTGTATTAAAGTACTCTGATGTTATTGGCATGCCTACATTTTTATAGCCATCAAACGAACACCCAATCATTAAGTTGTTAATACCTGGGCCATCGATCTCCGCTTTGTTTTCAAGGATTTTACCGGGGAAACTTATTTCACAGTATTCTTGTTTGTTATTTCCCTCTAGATTAAAGAACACGCTATGGAAAGGGTGACCTTTATCATCAGCTGGTTTAAACTTTTTAAACGAGGTCATTTTAATTTCGCCATTGGTGCAGCCTGTTAATAAAACTAAGCTGGCTGTAATTACTGTAATAAAAATATTTTGCACATTATTCCTTTTAAAGTTATTTCTTTAAATAAGTAGAGAGCACCTAGCTTAATTATTTTTATACTATAAGCTAGGTGCTTTACAAAAAAAATGGTTAAAGACTTGTTTTAAACCATTTCTGAGAGTCTTTATCTAAACCATACTGGCAAAGGAAATGATTACTTCCCTTTTTTATATTTAAAAACTCTATCTCTACAATGACGGACTTTTCAACATCAAAAAATGTATTTTTCTTACCTTCCTCTGTTGAAAAGGATATTCTGTTATAGTCTGCTGTTTTAATAGAGTCTTCATACCTTGCCGCTTTCTTTAAAAACTTTTTATGAAGAAACTGTTTAGATTTTTTTATAGATTCAACCTTAGGATGAAAATCTTGTATATAGGAATCGAAATCCTTATTTACGATCTTTATAGCATTGTCGTGGCACATTTTAGTAATTAAGTCTTTCTCCGACTCAGCATAAGCAAGGTTAGATAATAATAATGGTAATGTTAATGTTAAAAATTTATAGAGTTTCATAATTATCCTTAACTAAGTTTTGGTTTTTACTGTTTGAAAATAAATAACTTATTGATGCTGCTTATCAGTTTGATATTGAGTTTTTTGAACTCGCTATTGCTTTATTTAACAAAGATAGATAGGTGGATGAATTATCTTCAATGTAACGTGGGTTACTTAAATTTGATTCAATAAAGTTGGCAAATACTTTGACGTCTTCGTTAAAACTAATTGTTTTAAAGGCCTCCTTCCACCTTCCCTGTTCTATGTTATTACCTAAAGCACCACTATACCAAACTGTAGAAGCAGCTATATGAATTGGCGTAATCACAATACTTTTTTCTGCTTGAAAAACAACTGTATTAATAAATTCATGAGGGCGACCATTTTCATCAATATAAAGAGCTATAACAACATCACTAACACCACCAAAAATATAGTTAATGTTTAAATCATCGCCAAGCTGCTCTTCTTGGTTGGTCGGTGTTTTTAAAGAAGTTACTAATAATGGTGCTAATACTTCATTGGGTATGTTCAATTGGCTGTAATCTAAAAATACTTCATCACCAATTTTAATTACGACTGTATTACTTGTACCATAAGTTGTTCTAGCTGTTAATTTAGCTTGAGAGCTGACGCCGCCAGGGACAACAAAAGTCAACTTTTCGTTATTTATAATTGTAGGTTTAACTTCTATATCATTAATAAAAACAAGCGTATCATCTGAAAAATGTTGCCCCAATAGGCTCACAGTGTCACCCACCGAATAGTAATTAAGTTCTGGTTTTGATATTAAAGGAAGGTTACGATTCGATATATTTACGTTAATTGAGTTTGAGCGTTTACCCTTTGCAAAAAAATACATAGATTGGGTATGCTCAGGCTGAACTGGTTTAATTGAGCCGGACACTTTAATAATGGACAATGTCCTAATATTGAGGTGTTAAATGACAAGACGTAAAAATAAATCT